>JBGTEH010000069.1:0-3357 GCA_041747915.1 Ilumatobacteraceae bacterium | reverse complement strand
CGAGGTCAGACCCACGGCGTCACCGATCTCACGCACCGACGGCGGATAGCCGCGCTCGCGGATCTGCTGTTCGATGAACTCGAGGATGTTTCGCTGTCGCGTGCTGATCGTGGGAGCCATTCGAACAGTGTACGGATGATGTGTCCGCAGGTCAAACATCTGTTTCACAAACAATTGTTCGAGAAAGTGCGCGTTCGAGGTTGACAATGCGGGCAGCGGCCTGATTCACTACGAACAGTCGTTCTACGAACACATGTTGGCTTCGATGCAATCGATCGGAGCATCAACCGAACAACACGCCCAGCGCCAGCCCAGCGAGCGGAGCACTCCATGACTGCCACCTACCACCCGTCACCATTCTTCCAGCCATCGCCGACGTTCCGTCGCGTTGCGCACCACGTGGACCGTGCAGGTGAGGCGTCGCACGGATCCCGACCGAATTACCTCGCCCGGCGCGTGCTCGTCGCAGTCACGGCGTCGGCCGTGCTGGCGGCCGGGGCAGTCGGCGTCGACCAAGCCGTCGGCGCACTGACCGACCTCGGAGGCCGTCCTGCCGCGGCCTCCGAGGTCGCCCCGACTGCCGACGCGCCGACTCAGCACGTCGCTGTCGCCGGCGACACGATGTGGTCGATCGCCGGCCACTACCGCGGAGACGTCGGGCGCGATCGCTACATCGATGCCCTCGTCGACCTCAATGGTGGTGCATCGGTTCAGGTCGGCCAGGCCATTCGCCTCCCCTGAGCTCGGCTCCATTCTCGGCGGCCCGCTCGCAGGGAGCATCCCGAGGGCACGTGGATCACTGTGCCCGAACAGCCTCGCCCGAACAACCTCGCCCGGATAACCTCGCCCGGATATCCTCGAAGGGTGTTCTGCCCGTCCTGTCACACCGACGACACCAAAGTGGTCGACTCACGTATTGCCGAGGAGGGCTCGGCCATTCGCCGGCGCCGGGAGTGTCTGGCCTGTTCGCATCGCTTCACGACGTTCGAGCGGGTCGATCACGCGCCGCTCACCGTCATCAAATCCCACGGCGGAACCGAGCCGTTCGATCGAAAGAAGGTGACCCTCGGGCTCGAGGCAGCCACCAAGGGTCGCAACGTGCCCGACGCTCAACTCGACGAGATCGCGGCGCGCGTCGAGGAATCCATGCGGCTGATCGGGTCCACGGTCACGAGCGCCAGTGTCGGTGTCGCGGTGCTCGATCAGTTGCGCTCGGTCGACGAGGTCGCCTACCTCCGCTTCGCCAGTGTGTACAAGGGCTTCGACGGAGCATCCGATTTCCACCGAGAGCTCGCGCTGCTCGAGAAGTCAGCCTCGCCGACGTAGCCATCGCGCATACAGGAACGACTCGTCGTCGACCGCGAGCTGGGCGAGATCGAACCGATGTAGGTGATCGCCTGCGCGCACGGCGAGGCGCGGGCCGTCGCCTCCGACGGCTCCCGGAGACGTCGTGAGGTTGATCTCGTCGAGCACGTCGCCGTCGAGCAGTGCGCCGTTGAGCGTCGCCCCGCCCTCGGCCTGCACCACAGCGCACGACGAGATCAATCGGCCGATTCCGTCGATGGCGGCGTCGAAGTCGACCGTCTCGATGCCCGCCCGCACCACATCGACGTCGGCGGTGTCGAACGTGGCGTCGTCGGTGGTGATCAGGAAGCCGGCGCCCGACGTGAAGAGCGAGTGCGACAGGTCGACCCGGCCGGTGCGGGTGACGACCCCGATGCGTTGGCCCGGTTTGCGGGGCGGACCGTACCCCTCGTCGCGAACGGTGCCGGCTCCCACCACGATCACATCGGCGATCGCACGGAGCTGCCACAGCACTGCGGTGTCGGTCGGGCTCGACAGCTCGGCGGAGTTCCCACCGACGACCGTCGAACCGTCGATCGAGGCCACCATGCACAGCGACACCCAGGGCCGGCCCGGCCGCCGACCGAGCGGTGAGGCGTAGGCCTCGGTGACCTCGAGATCGTCGGCGGGCTCCGGGAGCAGGCGGCGCATGGTTGCATCATGGCGGACGAGCCACGGTCCGGTACGGGTCTGATGGAAGACGCCGCTGATCCGCCCATCGTGGCCGAGCCGATTTGCATCAGTCTGCTCGAGTGTGTCGGTGTGGACAAGACATGGTTGTTCACCCCCTGTCCACATGCTGTCCTCACTGGATTCACCGAAATTCACATGGTTGTCCCTCTTTCTCCACACAGGCCTGACTCCGTAGAGTGCGGCGCAGTGCCGACCGCGGCGCGACGCACGGATGAGAGGCGGGTGCCCGGCATCAGGGATGCCGAGGACGGTGTCTGCTTGGGGGATTCCCTCGACCTGTGACGGCGCGCTGTGGTCGGCGGATCGCCTCGTCGACGCGGCGCCGGGTTGGCTGTGCGTCACACGGCTGTAGTTTGACAGTGCTCGACTGCCACGAATCCTGGAGGAAGCCATGTCGGACCACACGATGGTGACCGCAAGCATCGGCATCGGCCGACTGTTCAGCTCGGTCGGCGTCGATCCGTACGACGAGGTCGTGTGGGAGCGACGCGACGCACGCATCAGCAATTGGCTCGACGGGTCGGTCGCGTTCGAGCAACTGGGCGTCGAGTTCCCGGCCATGTGGTCGCAGAATGCCACCAACATCGTCGCCCAGAAGTACTTCCGCGGCGCGCTCGGTTCCTCCGAACGCGAATGGTCGCTCAAGCACGTCGTCGATCGGATCGTCGACACGATCACAGACTGGGGCGTCGCCGACGGCTACTTCGACGGAGACGAGGCCGCAGCGTTCCGTGACGAGCTGAAGTACATCCTCGTCACTCAGCGAGCCGCATTCAACAGCCCGGTGTGGTTCAACATCGGTGTTCGCGGCGTGCCCCAGCAGGCCAGCGCCTGCTTCATCCTCGCCGTCGACGACGAGATGACCTCGATCCTGAACTGGTACCGCGAGGAGGGGATCATCTTCAAGGGTGGCTCCGGTGCCGGCGTCAACCTGTCGAGCATCCGCTCGTCGCTCGAGCCGCTCGAGGGTGGCGGAACAGCGTCGGGCCCGGTCAGCTTCATGCGCGGCGCCGATGCGTCAGCCGGAACGATCAAGTCGGGTGGCAAGACCCGGCGGGCGGCGAAGATGGTGGTTCTCGATGCCGTTCACCCCGACATCGAGCAATTCGTGTGGGCAAAGGCGAAGGAGGAGCGCAAGGCGAGGGCGCTCGCCCACGCCGGGTTCGACATGGGGCTCGACGGGACCGACTCGTTCTCGGTTCAGTACCAGAACGCCAACAACTCGGTCCGTGTGACCGACGAGTTCATGCGTGCGGTCATCGCCGATGCCGACTGGGATCTCCGAGCGGTCACCACCGGCGAAGTACTTCGCACCGTGCG
>JBGTEH010000068.1:0-14045 GCA_041747915.1 Ilumatobacteraceae bacterium | reverse complement strand
CCGCTGTCGAAGATCAGGCGCCTGACGGGCGACCACATGGTGATGAGCAAGGCCACGAGCCCACACGCATTCAGCGTCGTCGAGGTCGACTTCGCCAACGTCGACGTGGTTCGCGGCAAGGTCAAGTCCGAGTGGAAGTCGACGCACGGATTCGGGCTCACCTACCTGCCGTTCATCGCTCGGGCGGTCATCGACGGCCTCGGCGAGTTCCCACACCTCAACGCCAGCGTGAGTGGAACCGACCTCGTCGTGCACGACTACATCGACCTCGGCATCGCTGTCGACCTCGAGTATGAAGGCCTGTTGGCGCCGGTCATCCGCGACGCCGAGACCAAGCGCCTCGCAGCGATCGCCGGTGAGATCTCCGATCTTGCCGAGCGCGCACGCACCCGCAAGTTGAGCCCCGACGAGATCTCTGGTGGAACCTTCACGCTGACCAACAACGGTTCGGCCGGCTCGGTGCTCACGATGCCGATCATCAACCAGCCTCAGGTGGCGATCATTTCCACCGACGCCATCGTCCGCAAGCCGGTGGTGGCGATCGGTGCCGATGGCGGCGAAGCGATCGCCATCCATCCCGTCGGCAACCTCGCGATGAGCTGGGACCATCGAGCGTTCGACGGTGCGTACGCCGCCGGATTCCTGAAGCGGGTCAAGGAGATCCTCGAGACCAAGGATTGGTCAACCGAACTCTGAGGAGTTCGCGCAACGCCGTGGCCGATCCGCGCTCGTCCGATCCGTTGCGTGTCCGATGGTTGGGTCGGGTGCCCTACCGTGAGGCGCTCGCCGTGCAAACGGCGCTGTTCGGCAACGGCATCGGGCAGCACTTGCTGCTGCTCGAACATCCGCATGTGTTCACCCACGGCCCGCGGTCCGACCTGTCGACCAACCTGCGTTGCGAACCTGCTGCAGTCGGCGCCGAACTCGTGGCCGTCCGGCGTGGTGGCGACATCACCTATCACGGCCCCGGGCAGCTGGTCGGCTACCCGGTCGTCAACGTCGACAATCGCCTCGGTGCGTCCGCACACGTGTGCGACGTCGAGGGCTTGACCATCGACACGCTGGCCGAACTGGGCCTCGCGAACGCGGGTCGCCTCGACGGATTCGCGGGTGTGTGGCTCGACGCCGACGGGCCCGAACCGCGCAAGATCTGCGCCATCGGTGTGCGCCTCGCCCGCGGGCGCACGATGCACGGGTTCGCTCTCAACGTCACGACCGACATGACCTACATGCGCGAGCACATCGTGGCCTGCGGGATTGCCGACAAGGCGGTCACGTCGCTCGCAGAGGAGGGAATCGATGCCTCGATGCACGATCTCGTCGACATCGTTGCCCGGCTGGCGGCCGAGCGCTGGGGGCCCATCGAACGCCAGGACGTGGCGTGGAAGCACTCGCCGGACGGTCGGGATCTGTCCGCGTTCTCACGCGGCGAGGGGCCCGGCGCCCAAGTGAAGCTCGTGTCCGAGCGGGCGACGGCGCGCCTCGAAGCAGCGGGGGTCACGACGGGCCTCTCCATCGAGACCCGCAAGCCCGAGTGGCTGCGACCAAAGGTGCAACTCGGCGACGGGGTGACATCGCTGCGCAAGACCGTGCGTGAACTCGGCCTCGTCACGGTGTGCGAGGACGCCGGTTGCCCCAACCTCAGCGACTGTTGGGCCGACGGCACGGCCACGTTCATGGTGCTCGGCGATCGGTGCACCCGGGCGTGTGGTTTCTGCCTGGTCGACACGAGCAAGCCGCTCGATCCGGCGGCCGACGAGCCGGCGCGGGTGGCCGAAGCGATCGATCGGATGCAGCTCGATCATGCGGTGCTCACCATGGTTGCCCGCGACGACCTCGCCGACGGCGGGATGGCTCACGTGGCCGCGTGCGTCGACGCGATCCGTGACCGTCGGCCTGGCACACGTGTCGAGACCCTGATCTCCGATGCCAAGGGCGACGATGCGTCGCTCGGGTTGCTGTTCGCCGTCAGCCCCGACGTGTTGAACCACAACGTCGAGACCGTGGCCCGATTGCAGCGGGCTGTTCGACCGTCGGCTGGGTACGCGCGATCACTGTCGGTACTCGCTCGGGCGAAGGCCGCCGGTCTGACCACCAAGACCGGCTTCATGGTCGGGCTCGGTGAGACCCCTGACGAGGTCGAAGGGTGTCTCGGCGATCTGGCCGACCTCGGCGTCGACATCGTCACGATCGGCCAGTACCTGCGGCCGACGTCGCATCATCTGCCGATCGTGCGATACGCGGAGCCAGCAGAATTCGTCCGCTGGAAGGCGGTCGGCGAAGCGCTCGGGATCGGCCACGTCGAGGCGAGCCCGCTGACCCGATCGAGCTATCACGCGAAGTCGGCGGCCGATGCCGTATCGCAGCCGATCACGGTCGGTTCGACTTCGTTCACGTGACGCGCTGGTCAGCCGAGCAGGTCGAGGCGATCGCGCCGACCCCGGCGACGATGACCGCCGCTCGACCGCTCGTATCGCTCGCTCGGTGGGGCTCGACCGGTGCTGACGAACGGTTGGTGTGGGGCGTGTGCCGGGGGAGCGGCGCGGAGCCATACGACACCATGGTCGACCACGTTGCGGTTGGGCACTCGTGTACGTGTCCGAGCCGCCGTCGACCGTGCAAGCACGTGTTGGCGCTCCTGTTGCTGTGGTCGCGCGGTCAGGTCATCGACGCCGTCGCGCCGCCTGCCGTCGAGGCATGGCTCGAGCGCCGCAGTGCGAGTCTCGTTCCACGCCCCGAGGCATCGTCGGGTCACGACTCTGCCACGGTCGAGCACGAGGTCAGCGGGCAATCGGGCGCCGATCGGAACAGCCCAGCGCACCAACCAGGTGCCCCTGACCCAGATGCCCCGGCGGACGCACCTGCGGACCCCACGCCCGAACCGCCGCCGCCGGATCGGGGCCGCGACGAGCGGGTCGAGCGGATGCACGCCGGGCTCACGGAACTCGATCGGTGGCTCGACGACCGCATGCGTACGGGCCTCGCCGATCCGGCGCTGGCTCGTTACTCGACGTGGGACCAGCTCGCGTCGCGGCTGGTCGACGCTCAGGCCGGCAGCCTGGCCAATCGCATCCGCCGTCTGGCCGGTCTGGTCGGCGCGTCGCCCGACTGGCACAGCGACGTCCTCGCCGAACTCGGGTTGTTGCATCTGCTCTCGCAGGCCGCCCGACGGCTGGGATCGCTGCCAGGTCCGCTCGCCGACACTGTCGCCACCACGGTTGGTTGGCAGGTCCGCCAGAGCGACATCCTCGATGGCGTGCCCGACACCGATGAATGGGTCGTTGCCGGGCGCAGCGACAACCGCGAGGATCGGATCGAGGTGCGGCGGCACTGGTTGCGCGGCACGAACTCGGGGCGTTGGGCGCTCGTGCTGTCGTTCGCCGCGTATCGCCAGAGTCTCGACACTTCGCTCGTCGTCGGCACGTCCGTGCACGCCGACTTGCATCGATACCCGGGTCCGGCGCTGCGAGCGATCGTCGGACGCCACTACGACGACGCGGCCGTTGTGGCACGGCCGGTCGCTCTCGATGTCGCTGGGGCCTGTGATGAGATCGGTTCGATGCTCGTCGGCGAGCCGTGGCTCGATCGGGTACCCACGACGGTGCGTGCGGCTGTGGCTCAGGCCGGTGCGAACTGGGTGCTCACCGACGACACGGGCTGCCTTCCGCTGCTGGCGGGCACCCCGATGGGGATGCTGCTGACGGTGTCGAGTGGGGAGCCCGTCGACATCACCGTCGAGTGGACACCGCACGGGGTCGTGCCACTCTCGGTCCATCTCGAGGGCCGCACGATCGACATCGGTCCGCGTGCCGACGACTCGTTCGTGGGGGCCACATGACGCACGAACCCGGCGCGACGATGGGCGAGCACTGGCGTGAGTTGGTGACCACCGCGATGCTCGGTACCGATCGTCGCGATCCGCCGCCGGCTGACGGGCTCGTGGCCGATCTCGTCGACGACACATTGCGTGGCTCGCCGTCCGAACGGATGCTCGCCCAGGTCGCGGCGTGCGCGGCAGTGCGGCGCGCCGGTGTGCTGCCAGGTCCGGCCGTCGTCATGCTTCAACTACCCTCGGTCGACGATCGTCGTTCGATCGTTCCGGCCGCGGTCGAGCGTTGGCACCACATCACCACGTCGTGGCCGGTGCTCGAGGACGAGTGGATGATCACCCTGATCACCAACGGCTGGCGAGTCGCGCCGGAAGCGGTGCCTGCGATGCTGCGTCGGCACCGAGGCGACCCCGTCCGCCGCGCGCGAGCAGAGCTCGCCTGTGGTCCGCTCGCCGCATGGCTGATTGCACATCAGCCCGATCTCGCCGCCCGCGACACGGGAGTTGTTCCGACTGCCGAGTCGGTCGCCGAACTTCCCGATCTGCCGATCCCGCTCGAACTCGAACCGTTCGTCCATGCGCCACCACGCCAGGCGGCCCAGACGCTCGCCACGGGCGTCGACAACGGACGGTTCGGTGCCCCGCATCGTGCGGTACTCGTCAACGTGATCGCCCGGGTGCGACCCGACTCGCTGATCGACATCACCCGATCGCTCGGCGCGGTCGCGTCGAATTCTCCGGGCTACGGACTCGCATCAGTCCTCGCCGACCTCGCCCAGACCCGCCACCGGATGCTCGACGAACTCAGCCAACCGTAACGCTCGGTAGCGTCATCACCGATGGGCGCCCGGATATCGAAGACATCATCGACATCGACGGCTGTCTCATCGAGCGATGTGCTGCGCCCTCATGCCGAGGATCAGTACACACACGAACTCGCGGCGCTCGACGCTCTCGACGAACGAGAGCGTCCGCCGGGCTGGAAGCTGTCGCCGTGGGCGGTCGTGCGCTACCTGTTCGGCGGTGAGCTGAGCGACGGTACGACGATCACCCCCAAGTACGTCGGTCAGCAGCGACTCGTCGAGATCGCCGTCGCCACGCTCGCCACCGACCGGGCGCTGCTGTTGCTCGGGGTTCCCGGTACGGCCAAGACCTGGGTCAGCGAACACCTCGCGGCAGCGATCAGCGGTGACTCCACCCTGCTCGTCCAGGGCACCGCCGGGACGACCGAGGAAACGCTGCGCTACGGATGGAACTACGCCCGGCTCCTGGCGGACGGTCCGAGCACCGAGGCGCTCGTGCCCGGTCCGATCTATCGTGGCATGCAGCGCGGCGCGCTCGTGCGGGTGGAGGAGTTGACCCGGATGCCCGCCGAGGTGCAGGACGCACTGGTGACGGTGCTGTCCGAGAAGGTCCTTCCGGTGCCCGAACTCGACACCGAGATCGCCGCGATCCGCGGCTTCAACGTGATCGCCACTGCCAACGACCGCGATCGGGGCGTCAACGACCTGTCGAGTGCATTGCGGCGTCGCTTCAACACCGTTGTGCTTCCACTGCCGGCGACCGCCGACGAGGAGTTCGACATCGTGCGGCGTCGCGTCGACGAACTCGGTACCGCTCTGGCACTGCCTGAGGTCCCGGCCGCCGCCGACGAGATCCGCCGCGTCGTCACGGTGTTCCGCGAGCTTCGGTCCGGGCTGACCGAGGACGAGCGCATCAGCCTCAAGATTCCGACCGCGACGCTCTCGACGGCCGAGGCGATCTCCGTGGTCACAAACGGCCTCGCTCTGGCCGCGCACTTCGGTGATGGCCGACTCCGGGCGAGCGACGTCGCCGGCGGAATCGTCGGCGCCGTGGTCAGCGACCCGGTCCACGACACCGTCGTCTGGCGGGAGTACCTCGAAGCGGTGGTTCGTGACCGTCCCGGCTGGGACGACTTCTACGAGGCCTGCCGCGCCCTCGACGAGTGAGCGAATGACTCTGCACCTGCTCGGCATCCGTCACCACGGGCCCGGCTCGGCCCGCTCGGTTCTGGCAGCGCTCGAGCGCATCGAGCCCGACGCGGTGCTCGTCGAACTTCCCGCCGATGTCGAGCCGGCCCTGCGGTGGATCGGCGAACAGGGGCTCACACCGCCGGTCGCGCTGCTCGGTTACGTCGTCACCGAACCCGCACGAGCTGCGTTCGCACCGCTCGCGTCGTTCAGCCCCGAGTGGCAGGCCGTTTCATGGGCGAACGAACGGCGTCTCGCGGTTCACGCCATCGACCTCCCGCTGTCGATCACGCTCGCTCGATCGTCGGATACCGACGACGCCGTGCGACTGGACCTCCTGAGCGAGCAGGCGCCGTCCGACCCGATTCGCGACCTCGCTTCGGCCGCGGGCGACGCCGACCCGGAGCGGTGGTGGGAGGACGTGATCGAGCATCGCGGCGATGGCGCACCCGCCTTCGACGCAGTGGCCGAGTCGATGGTCGCAGCGCGAGCGGGATACATCACGTCGGCCTCGGAGAACCAGCGCGAGGCCCACATGCGTCGGGCGATCCGAGCGGCCCGCCGCGCCGGACACGAGGAGATCGTGGTGGTGTGCGGCGCATGGCATGTGCCTGCGCTCGACCTCGACTCGGTGCTCGACGCACCGACGGTTCCGTCGGTTGCGACCGACGCCGCAACGTTGCGCGGTCTGGCCAAGCAGAAGGTCGCGGTTGCCTGGGTGCCGTGGACGGCCCGACGTCTCACCGGCCGCTCCGGGTACGGCGCCGGTGTGGAGAGCCCGGGCTGGTACCACCACGTCTTCGACCACCCCGGTGAGGATGGGGTGGTCAGGTTCTTCGTCGACGCCGCTCGCCTCGTTCGCGAGCGCGGCGGCGCAGCCTCGCCGGACGAGCTGATCGCTGGTACCCGTCTGGCGTCGTCTCTTGCCGCCATGCGAGGGCGACCGCGCCCAGGGCTCGCGGAGGTGCTCGACGCGGCAGGTGCGGTCACCGGCGGGCTCGACATCGTGCGTCGAGATCTCGTGATCGGCCACGCCATCGGTGCGGTCCCCGACGCTGCCCCGCAGGTTCCGCTCGCACGCGATGTCGCCAAACTCCAGAAGTCGGCTCGCATCCCCGTCGGCGCCGACACGCGGACCGTCGAGGTCGATCTACGCACGCCGATCGGGCGTCGCAAGTCTCACCTCTTGCATCGGCTCGGAGCGCTCGGCATCGGGTGGGGCACACAGGTCGAGGGCCGAGGTTCGTCCGGCACGTTCCGCGAGACGTGGGCGGTGCGTTGGGACCCGGACCTCTCGGTCCGACTGATCGAGCGTGCCGGCTACGGCACCACACTGGAGGCTGCTGCGACCGCACGACTGCTCGAACGGTCCACCGCGGCCAACGGGATCGCCGTACTGGTCGGAGTGGTCGAGCAAGCGCTGTTCGCCGAATTGCCGGCGGCGGTCGAACCAGCCGTCGACCGACTCGCCCGAGTCGCCGCAACCGACCCCGATGTCGGCCAACTCCTCGATGCGATGCCGTCGCTCGCCTCGGCGCTGCGCTACGGCGATGTGCGCGGCACCGACGCCACCGCGTTGCGCCGGGTGGTCGACGGCATCGTGCTGCGGATCTTGGCGGGGTTGTCGGCGGCGGCGCGCTCGCTCGACGACGAAGCGGCCGGGGTGATGACCGAGCGCCTGAGCGCATTCCAGGGCGCGCTGGCGGTTCTCGATCATCGTGCTCGTCGCGACGGTCTGCCGACCGTGTTGATCGAGGTCGCCGGGACCGCAGGACATGGTCTCGTACGCGGGCGCGCCACTCGGCTGTTGCACGACTCTGGCGAGTGGAGCGTCGGCCAGGTTCAACGCCGGCTGTCGCAGGCGTTGTCGGGTGGTACGCCGCCCGCGCAGGGGGCCGCATTCGTCGAGGGATTCCTCGCCGGGTCCGGTTCGGTGCTCGTACACGATGCCGACCTGCTCGGCGTGCTCGACGGCTGGGTCGCGACACTGAAACCCGACGCCTTCGACGCCGTGATCGTGCTGTTGCGTCGAACGTTCGGTGCGTTCGAAGCGGCCGAACGGCGGCAGCTGATGGCGGTGCTGATGGGTTTGGGGGTCGAACGCAGCAGTGGTTTCGGCGACGATGTCGACCCGGTGCGCTCTGCGGCGGTGCTCGTCACCGTACGCCGGATGCTCGGTCTCGATGTCGGTGTCGATGTCGGGCCGGACACCCGGCCCGACAATCGCCTCGGTGTGATGGATGCGTCGTTGGCGACAGGGTCCGTGCGGTGACGGCGCCGTTGCGGGTGTCGGAGGCCGAACGCCGACGCAGGTGGCGGCTGCTGCTCGGCCCGGCTGGCGACGACGAACTTGGCGCTGCCCGCGATGGCGACGGATCAGGCGATGGCGGTGCTTCGGACGAGGGTGGCGACGGCGGCGGGGCGAGCAGCGGGGCGACGACAGACCTCGTCGGCGACGATGCCCGTATCGATGCCGCCCTCGGGGCGCTCTACGACCGCGACGAGCGCGATGGCGGACTGTCGGGCGCTCGCCGATCGGGCCGATCCGGCGGGCTCGGGCGATCGAAGCCGGGTGTGGTGCGCTGGCTTGGAGACATCCGCCGGTACTTCCCCAGCCCGGTGGTGCAGATCCTGCAAAGAGACGCCGTCGAGCGGCTCGATCTGCGTCAGCTGCTGCTCGAGCCGGAGCTGCTCGACAGCCTCGAACCGGACATCCATCTCGTCACGCTGCTCGTCGAGCTCAACCGTCACCTCCCGGACGAGACCAGGGCGACCGCCCGGCAGGTGATCGCCAAGGTGCTCGCCGATCTCGAACGTCGCCTCACCGATCAGACACGCCAGGCGGTGCGTGGAGCGCTCGCCAGGTCGGCTCGCACTCGACGGCCACGGCCCGGCGACATCGACTGGCCGATGACGATCTCGGCCAACCTGCGGCACTGGATCCCAGCGCACCGAACCCTTGTGCCCGAACGCCTGGTCGGCCACGGCCGCCGCCAACGCAGCCTCGCCCGTGACGTGGTGATCGCCGTCGACCAGTCGGGCTCGATGGCCGACAGCGTGGTGTACGCCTCGCTGTTCGCTGGCGTACTGGCGCAGATTCCGGCGCTGCGGACCTCGTTCATCGCGTTCGACACCTCGGTGACCGACCTGACGGCGTTCCTGCACGATCCGGTCGAGGTGCTCTTCGGCGTCCAACTCGGTGGCGGGACCGACATCTCCAGCGCGCTGGCGTATTGCCAACGGATCATCGATCGACCCCGAGACAGCGTCGTGTTCCTGGTCAGCGATCTGTTCGAGGGGGGCAACGTCGAGCTGATGCATCGCCGTGTCGGCGAGTTGATCGGCGCGGGTGCACAGGTGGTCGTGCTCCTCGCGCTCAGCGACGAAGGGACACCCGCTCACGAACATTCGCACGCCTCTGCACTCGCGGGCCTGGGAGCGACCGTGATCTCGTGTACGCCGAATGAGTTTCCCGCCGTACTCGCGTCTGCTCTCGCTCGGTCGTGAACCAGCTCCCTGATCGAGATGGGTCGTGCGGCGCGGTGTGGCGCTAGCTTGCAACCCCATGGGCCAGTTGGTTGCCGTCACCGAGAAGCCGAGTTCGACACGCGGCGTCGTGCGCTTCGAGATCAATCGGACCCTGTCGGGGATGGGACACGAGCACTTCGGCTCGGTCGACGACGCGTGGGCGAACACGCCGTCCGACGAGCTGGCGAGGCGCATGTTCGCCACCGGCCAGGTCGACGCAGTGCACGTGTACGCGAACATCATCACCGTCGACCTGCGCAAGGGTCACGACGCCATCGGGCTGTCCGACGTGGTGCGCGATCTGTACCAGTACTGGAAGCCCGGGGTCGAACCGCCCTCGTTCGAGGATCTCCAGCCCGAGGAGGCAGCCACGTCCGCGCCGAGCGGGGATGGCGGCGCAGATGGTGGGAGCGGCGAGCTGTCCGAAGCCGCCAAGCGTGTTCCGGGTCACCTGCTCGATCGTGGTCGAGCCGCGCGGTCGCGCTGGAACGCCAACAACAGCTGACCGATCGTCGCATCCGATTGCGACGGCATCGGGGCAGGGTTGGGCGTACACCGGTGCGGCAGCTCTAGCGTCGGGCAGCCAGCGTGGGCTGGCGGATCCGATGACCGACGACGTACTCACACTCCAGGAAGCTGCCGACGAACTCGGCGTGCACTACATGACCGCGTACCGTTACGTACGCCTCGGTGTGATGGAGGCGTCGAAGGCCGGCGGAGTGTGGCACGTGCCGCGCTCGGCGGTCGAACGCTTCCGAGAGCATGCGCAGTCGGTCGAGTCGGCCGCACACGGCAAGGGCGGTCCTCGGGGTCGCCCCGCCCCGTGGTCGAGCCGGCTCGAGTCGCGTCTCGTGGCCGGCGATGCTCCGGGATCGTGGAGCGTCGTCGAAGCCGCGATGGCAGCCGGCGCCGAACTCGACGAGATCTATCTCGACGTGCTGGCGCCGGCGATGGTGGCGATCGGCGAACGATGGGCGGCGGGCGAACTCGACATCTCGATCGAGCATCGAGCGACCGGCATCGCCATGCGGATCGTCGGGAGGATCGGTCCGCGGTTCGGCCGACGCGGCAGATCGCGCGGTGTTGTCGCGCTCGGCGCTCCGGCGGGTGAGTTCCACGCACTACCGGTGGCGATGCTGGGCGACCTGTTGCGACTGCGAGGATGGGACGTGTCGGACTTCGGTGTCGACGTGCCGAGTTCGTCGCTCGCTCACGTGATCAAGCAAACGACCGACCTGCTCGCCGTGGGGTTGTCGGTGATGTCGTCGGACAACCTGGTGTCGCTCGGCGAGGCGTGTGCGGCGGCGCGGGCTGCCGATCCATCGATGCTCATCGTGGTCGGCGGACATGCCGTTGCCGACCTCGACCACGCACTATCGCTCGGAGCAGACGACTACGCGGCGAGCGGCCTCGAGATGGACGACATCCTCACCCGGTACGCCCTGTCGCGGTGACAGATGACGTCAGTAGGGCACGAACAAGCGCCCGTACACGGGCAGACCCGACTCGGACCAGGCTCCGAGGCCGCCGTCGAGGTGGGCGACGTCGGTGTAGCCCAGTTCGGCGAGGGTCTCCGCAGCGAGCGCCGAGCGTTCGCCACGGGTGCTGTGCAGCAGGATGCGGCGGTCGCGTCGGAGCCGATGGTCGTGATCCGGGTTCGACGGGTCGGCGCGGAACTCGAGCACGCCGCGCGGGATGTGGATGGCGCCGTGAATCGAGCCGTCGCGGACACGCTCGTCGGCTTCCCGCACGTCGATCGCGATCGCGTCACCACGATCGACCTCGTCGGCGAAGTCACCGGGCGGGAGCGCTTGGGCGTGCAGTCGCGCTTCGGCGACCAGCTCCGCAGCTGTCGTGACGATGGTGGTGCTGTTCATCTCGGGTTGCCTTTCTGGCGATGAGGATCGTGATGGTGGGGTGGGCGATGGTGGTGTCCCGGCGTCGACGTCCGTCGGCGGGCGTTCAGTGACCGATGATTTCGTCCTTCATCCCGTAGGCGATTGCGAGGAGTTCCGCTCGTTCGGGTTGGCCGACGCCGTGCTTGTCGAGAGCGGCGAGAATGTCGTCGAGTACCGCGATGAACTCCTCGGCGGTGACGCCCATGCCGGCGTGTGCGTCGGGCATCGAGAGCCCGTCGTAGGTCTGCTCGCCGCTCAGGCCGGTCGCAAAGAACTCGATGGCGAGGCGTTCCAACTCCGGGATGGTCTTCTCGGCGTTGGCGAAGCGCCCGCCGACGATCGGGTTCTCGAGGTGCAGGGCGATCACGGTCGGTACCACGAGCTCGAGGCCGGCATGTCCGCCGATTCGCTCGTACAACGAAGGTGTGGTCGGTGCGAGGGAGTCGCTGGTCGTCGTCATGGAAAGTCCTCCTGATAGGTCGTCGAGTTCGCATCGTGACAACTCACGCGTTCCCAAGTCGTTCCCGTTCCCGGTGACTTCGCAGGAACGCGTCGGGAACGCGGAAGGTAGAGGATCGTGGTGTGGAATCGAACGAGACGAGCCCGTCCCGGAGTACGACCGACCGGTGGGTCGCGGCCGCGCGAGCCTCGATCGAGAATCTGCGGCCAGCCGAACTCGCAGCCGAACTCGCCGATCGCTCGGCCGACCTGGTGTTGGTCGACGTGCGCAGCCCCGACGAATGGAGGTCGGGATACATCAGGGGTTCGATCAACGTTCCGCGCGGCGCTCTGGAGTCCGCAATGCGCGAGCCTTCCCGGCGAGTCGTCGTCTGCTGCGACACGGGAGCACGTTCGGCGCTCGCCGCTGCTGCGCTCTACCGGCTCGGATTCGAGGATGTCGCTCATCTCGACGGAGGTCTCGATGCCTGGACGGCAACCGGACATGCTTTGACGATCGATTCCGGGCGGTCGACATCACCATTCGGACCATCATGGGATGAGCGGTAGGGTCCGGTCGTGGGGTTGCCGGGAATCGAAATTCGTGTGCTGGGCGCCTTCGACGTGATCGTCGATGGTGTTCCGGTGGGCGATGCGTGGCCGAACCGGCGCGCATCGGAGTTGGTGCAACTGCTGGCCATCGCGCCTGATCGCCGACTGATGCGCGACGAGATCATCGAGGCGCTGTGGCCCCAGCTCGCGGCCGACGCCGGCGGGGCGAATCTGCGAAAGGCAGCACACCACGCCCGCCGAACGCTCGGTGACGACCGAGCGATCGTGCTGCGGCGTCAACAGGTGTCGCTCTACCCCGATGTCGTCGTTGAGTCGGACCATGCGGCGTTCGTCAGTGCCGCGGACGCAGCGATTGCAATCGGCGATGCCGACATCGCGGCGGCCGCCGCGTCGATGTACGGCGGCGTTCTGCTGCCGGGCTCGCGGTACGAGGCGTGGGCCGAACCCGCCCGACGTTCGGTGACGGGTCGGTATGTCGATGTCCTGCGCCTCGCGGGTCGATGGGATCTCGTGATCGAGCACGACCCCACCGACGAGGCGGCTCATCGGGAGATGATGCGCGCGGCGCTCGAGGGCGGCCACCGGCACCGCGCGATCGCGCTGTACGGGCGGCTCCGACGATCGTTGCGCGATGAGCTCGGCGTCGTGCCGAGCGAGGAGACCGAGGAGCTGTATCGAGTGAGTTGCGCCGGCCTCACGCCGGCATCGCGAACGATTGTCGGCCGCGATCGGGAGTTGGCGGTGATCGACGCGCTGATCGCCGACCCGGAGGGCGAGTCGGAACTCGTGGTCGTGTGCGGCGTCGCGGGCATCGGCAAGACGGCAATCGTGCGCGAACTGATCGCGGTGGCGCAGCGTGCGCGATGGGTGACAGCACGCGTTCGCGCCGACGACCCCAACGACGCATACGCCACCCTCGCGACGTTGTTGCAGGACCTCATGGAGGCGAGTCCACTCACCGCCGAGGCACTCGACGCGAAGACCCGTTCGGTCCTTGCGAGCGTGATCGCGATCGCCGGCGAGGTGGCGCCCCTCGATGTACCGCCGACGCGTCATCAGATGGTGGGGGCGACGCAGAGGCTCATCGAGGCCGTCGACGGCAGCGTGGCGCTGGTCGTCGACGACGTCGAACGCTGCGACGAGTCCACCCTCGAGGTGCTGTCACTCATCGGTGACCGCGACATCGGCCGCCTCGTGGTGGTCATGTCCCATCGCGAACCCGTGGCCAACGCGACGGTGGCACAGGCCATCGCCCGCGCGTCTCGACGCCGCCAACCGACCGTGCTGGCGCTCGATCGACTCGACACGACCGACGCCGAGTCGCTGGCCCGTCAGGTCGACCCGGAAGCCGATCCCGCGCAGTTGGCGTCAGTGTTGGCGTTGGCCGACGGCGTGCCGTTGTTCATCGTCGAGCTTGCCGGTGCGCGGGCGGTCGGACCTGTCGACGACGTGATCGCGGTTGCACTCGAGGCGCGCCTCGTCGGTCTGGCACACGACGAGGTGGCGTGGCTGCGACGACTCGCCATCGTGGGCGGGAATCTCGATCTGGAGGCGGTCTTCGCTCTGACCGGGTGCGGTGACGACGAGATGAACCATCTCCTGGACCGAGCGCTGGAGTCGGGGGTGCTGCTCGTCGAGCACACTGGGTATCAGTTCCGTCACGAGTTGGTGCGCTCGGTGTTGGCCGGGCAACTGCCACCACATCAGCAAGCAGCTGTGCACCGCGACGCTGCCCGCCGGCTCGCCGAGCTTGGCGCGCGTCCTGGTCGTGTCGCCGGCCATCTGGAG
>JBGTEH010000067.1:0-14015 GCA_041747915.1 Ilumatobacteraceae bacterium | reverse complement strand
AGGTCCTCGACGGGGAACTTCAAGATTGCCGCGATGTCGGCGAGGAGTTCTTCGTCGGTGCGAGTCTTCGGTTTGCTGTCGCTGAGCAGATCGGCGAGTTGCGTCTGGGCGAGATCGGTGGTGATGGGTACCTGGTTGAGGCTGGCGTAGGCAGTGACGCGGATCAGCGCACCTTCGAGTTCGCGAATGTTGGTGGCGATGTTGGTGGCGATGAATTCGAGCGTCTCGTCGGGAACCATCACCCGGTCGCGCTCGGACTTGTTGCGCAGGATCGCCAGGCGGGTTTCGAGGTCCGGTGGCTGGATGTCGGTGATCAGACCCCACTTGAATCGGCCCCGGAGCCGCTCTTCGAGCGTGGGGATGGCATCGGGCATCCGGTCGGATGAGATCACGACCTGCTTGTTGGCGCCGTGCAACGAATTGAACGTGTGGAAGAACTCCTCCTGGAGGCCTTCCTTGCCGGCGATGAACTGGATGTCGTCGATCAACAGCACATCGATGTCGCGATATCGGCGTCGCAGCGAATTGGTGGTGTTCTGGCGGATCGCGTCGACGTACTCGTTCATGAATGTCTCGGTCGAGACGTAGCGGACTTCGTGATGCTGGTAGTTCGAGTGAACGTAGTGACCGATCGCGTGCAGGAGATGGGTCTTGCCGAGCCCTGCCGAACCGTAGATGAACAAGGGGTTGTAGCTGCGCGCCGGTGTCTCGGCGACCCGTAGCGCGGCGGCGAGTGCGAACTGGTTGGATGCCCCTTTGACGAACGTCTCGAACGTGTATCGGGGATTGAGTCCGGCTTCGTCCAACAGCAACGACCGCTGCGCGATGCGTTCGTTCGAGACCTCCGCGGACTCCGGTTCAGGGCCGTTGTCGTCGGACGCAGCACCGTCGGCGCCGTCGTGCGTCGACTCGCCGGTTTCCACGTCGATCTCGACGTGGCGATGTCCTTCGTTGGCGTCCTCGAGTGCAGCCGTGACCAGCGGGAGGTATCGGGTCAGGATCCGGTCGCGGACGTAGGCGCTGGGAGCGAGCAGGCGCAGGGTGTCCGCGTCGGATTCGAGCGGTGACACGTCTTGAAACGTGGAGAACCAGACGGACTCGGCGAGTTGTGAACGTAGCGACAACGTCACTTGGGTCCACACGTCTGTGCTCTCGCTCACCTGGTCATCTCCCGATCCCGCCGACGACAGTCCACACGGTTGTCCACACGATGTGGACATGTGCAGACACTGGGCGGGCGGATGAACCTATCACGTCGATCGGCGGAGGAAAACTTGACGGTGTGTCCGCTCCGTTCCGCGATTCCATGCACCACACGCTGGGACGATGCCGATCCGTCACGCCTGTGGACAACTTACATCGATGTGGTTTGGCCGGGTGGTTGGCGCAGATGCCCGCGGGGCCGTAGCCTTGGCAGGTCAGTCCGTGCAGCAGACGAACAGCGTCGTTCCTGCCGGGTTCGTGATTGCTGCATCGAGAAGTGTCCGGAGATCGTCGTGAAGCGTACCTACCAGCCCAACAACCGCCGCCGAGCGCGCAAGCACGGCTTCCGTGCTCGGATGAGCACACGCGCCGGCCGTGCCGTGCTGAAGTCCCGTCGCGCCAAGGGCCGCACCCGTCTGTCGGCTTGATCGACCGGATCCGCGAACGCGACGCATTCATTCGCCTCCGGCGAGACGGCGTCCGAACACGGATCGACCCGCTCTGGTGCTCGTTCGTTCCCGATCCCGAGGTTTTTCCGCCGCAGGTGGCGTTCGCCATCGGTCGCGCCTCGGGATCGGCCGTGCAACGCAATCTGCTCCGTCGCCGTCTGCGCGCTCTGCTGCGAAACTGCGACGTCCCGCCGGGTCTGATGCTCGTCGGGACGACACCTCGCGCCAACGAACGCACGTTCGTCGAACTGGAGCAATGCCTACGGTTGTTGATCGACAAGGCTGCTGCTCGGTCGGTTCATCCGACATGACCTGGGGACAACGTCGTACGTTGTCGCTGATCGAGCTCTACCAGCGCGCTTTCGCTGGTCGCCCCTCGCCGTGTCGGTTCTTCCCGACGTGCTCGGCGTATGCACACGAAGCCTTCGAGATCCACGGCACGGCACGTGGGTCGTGGCTGACAATCCGTCGGCTGGTGCGTTGCCGACCGCTCGGGCCGTCAGGTTTCGATCCGGTTCCGCCGTCGATCAGCCTCGCTGGTCCGCACCAGTCCCCTGCCGAAAAGGATCACTGAGCGATGTTCGAGATTCCCGCCGCGCTTCTGTCGTGGTTCTACGGCCTGACCGACAGCTACACGGTGGCCATCGCGCTCATCGCCGCCGTGGTCATGGCGATCACGACTCCGCTGACGCTCAAGAGCACCAAGGGAATGCTCGAGATGCAGCGATTGGCGCCCGAGATGCGCAAGTTGCAGAACGAGCATCGCAACGACCGCACGAAGCTCAACGAAGAGATGATGAAGCTCTACCAAGAGCACAAGGTCAACCCCATGGCCTCGTGTCTGCCTCTGGTGGCACAGATGCCGGTGTTCATCATCATGTTCCGGGTGCTGCGTGGCCTGACGTACGCGCCCCGCGGCTCGGCGCGCCCGGTGTCGGATGCGGTCTGGGGAGCCTTCGAACGCCCGGACGAAGTCCTCGATCCTGGATTCATTCCGCGCTACCTCTCACTCGACTCAGCTCTCTACAAGTCGCTGTTCGGCAAGCACGAGATGATGTCGTTCGGCTTCGACCTCTCGAAGTCGGCCGCAGCAGAAATCAGCAACGGGTTCGTGGCGGCACTGCCGTACGTACTGCTCGTGGTACTGCTCGGCGCGCTGTACTTCGTCCAGCAGCGCATGGTCGCCGCTCGTGCGTCGATCAGCCCCACAATGTCGGCGGGTCAGCAGAAGCTGATGCAGTACCTGCCCGTCTTCTTCGCCGTCTTCCAGATCTTCTTCCTCTCCGCTCTGGTGGTGTATTACATCTTCCAGACGCTGCTGCGAATCGCTCAACAGGCATACATCACCCGAGCATTCTACGGTCACGACGAATCGCTGGGCCGCCAGGCCCAACGCGCCGGCGAGACCGCGCGCGAGGAGGCGAAGAAGAACGGTGACGGCGGCGGAATACTCGGCATGGGCTCCTCCAAGTCCGCAGCGTCCAAGTCTGCGTCGTCGAAATCCACGTCGTCGAAGTCCGATCCGAAGAAGTCCGATCCGAAGAAAGACGCGACGCCTGCTACCAGCACTGATGTCACGAGCAAGCGTGTGACACCTCCGAAGAATCGCCCGACGCCGTCAGCCAGCGCGAAGGGTCGACCGACTCCGTCGCGCCAACAGGCCGAGGCCGAGCGCATCAAAGCAGCCAAGGCTGCGAAGTCATCACGCCCCAAGTCGACCAAGAAGCCGACCTGACGGTTCCCCCCGGCGACGCTGTCACTCAGCGTCCTGCCCCGTTAGAAAGTGACAGATCCCATGGAGTGGGTAGAGACCACCGCGAAAACCATCGAGGCCGCCCGCGAAGCCGCCCTCGACCAACTCGGCGTTGCCGCGGACGACGCCGAGTTCGACGTGCTCGAAGAGCCCCGACCAGGATTGTTCGGTCGAGTGCGCGGCGAGTTCCGTGTCCGGGCGCGTGTGCGCCCGACGCAGGTACGCCCCAAGCAGGAGCGTCGCCGCCGTGGTCGTGCCGAGGCATCTTCGGCCGCCACCACCGCGACTGCCGCCACGATGACGACGGTGGCACCATTGTCCGACTCTGCTGCGGTGGAGCGCACCGATGACGGCACGTCATCACCCGAACCGAAGCCAGCGTCGCGTACGCGCCGCCGCACCACCACGACCGACAAGCGCAACGAGGAGTCCACGATGACCAGCGACGAACGTATCGAATCCACAGTGACCCCCGACGAGGTGGCCGCAGCCGCGGTCGCGTTCATGGAGGGATTGGCCTCAGCGTTCGGCGCTGACGCCGACGTGGCGGCCAATGTCGACGGAATCGAGCTCGAGGTCACGGTGTCCGGCAACGAACTCGGTCTCCTCGTCGGCCCGGGCGGCCGAACACTCAACGCCGTTCAAGACCTCGCCCGAGTTGCCGCGCAGCGGCGCTTGGGCGATCATGAAACCCGCCTTCGCATCGACGTGGCCGGCTATCGCCAGCGTCGTGAAGCGGCTCTCGGTTCGTTCGCCCGTGACGTTGCGCAGCAGGTGGTGGCATCCGGCACGGCGCGATCGCTGGAACCGATGACCTCGGCAGATCGCAAGGTTGTGCACGACGTGCTCAATGAGATCGACGGCGTGACGACGAGATCCGTTGGCGAGGATCCCGATCGCCGCATCATCGTCGATCCCTCCTGAGCCATCATCACAGCGATCGTGACGGTTGGTGGCTGACCACGAGGAGCTGACGGCGGCATTGTCCGAGGCGCAACGCCTCGGATTCCTCGGAGCCCGCCCGATTGCCGAGGTCATCGAGCACGCGCGAGCCTTCGTCGAGTGTCTCGATGCGTTGGCCCCAGGCGATCGCGTGATCGACTTGGGTTCGGGCGGCGGAGTGCCGGGCTTGGTGATCGCCAACGATCGCCCGGACCTGCTCGTCGTGTTGCTCGATCGTCGGAGCAAGCGGACCGATTTCCTCCAACGCGTCACACGTCGTTTGGACTGGATCGACCGGGTGTCGATCATCGCTGGTGACGTGGATCACTTTCATCCACCGTCACTCTTCGACGCTGCCGTGGCGCGGGGATTCGGTCCGCCCACATTCACCCTTCGTACGGCGGCCCGGCTGGTGCGCAACGGTGGACTGGTGGTGATCAGTCAGCCGCCATCGGACGACTCACATTCTCCCAGCGATCGCTGGGATCTCGATGTCGTTTCCGGTGCCGGCTGCGAACGAATGGCGTGTCCAACGACGAGCATGGCGGTTTTCGTTCGTTGTCCGACGCCGTCGCGCTGAGTGTTCGAGCTTCTCGTCGGCGCTTCGGGGTGAAACCGCCCGATCAGTCTGGCCTCGTTGTTTCACGTGAAACATTGCGAGGGTGCTTGTATCTGTCTGGTTCGTGCGGCAGAGTGTGCACATCCCGCCGCCCGTGCCATGCTCGTGCGGCACCATCCCCTGGAGTCCTACGTGTCGGATGATGTCGCCTCGGCGTCCACCTCCTCGCAACAACCGATACCGCCGAGACCGGTCGATCCGGTCACGCTGGAGTCGGCGCCGACGGTTCGCGATCGCCATCCACTTCCGCGCATCATCGCGCTCGCCAATCAGAAGGGCGGGGTTGGAAAAACGACCACCACCGTGAACCTCGGAGCAGCCCTGGCCGACATGGGATTGCGAACGCTCGTGATCGATCTCGATCCGCAGGGGAATGCATCGACGGGGCTGGGCATCGAAAATCGGGGCCTGGAACACTCGATGTACCACGTGCTGATGCATGAGGAACCCCTCGAGAACGTGGTGGAGCCGACCGACGTACGCAACCTGTTCGTCGCCCCCGCATCACTCGATCTCGCAGGAGCCGAGATCGAACTCGTGCCCGCATTCAGTCGTGAACAGCGACTCAAGCGGGCGATCGACTCGGTACTCGACGATTACGACTATGTCCTCATCGACTGTCCCCCGTCGCTGGGGCTGCTCACCGTCAACGGCCTCGCGGCAGCGAGCGAGGTGATGGTTCCGATCCAGTGTGAGTACTACGCGCTCGAGGGATTGGGGCAGTTGCTCCGCAACGTCGATCTCGTCAAACGCAACCTGAACCCGACCTTGGATCTCAGTACGATCCTGTGCGTGATGTACGACGCGCGCACCAAGCTGGCAGGCCAGGTGGTCCGCGAGGTCCGCGAGCACTTCGGTGACAAGGTCCTCAAGTCGGTGATCCCCCGCTCGGTGCGATTGTCGGAGGCACCGTCGTTCGGGCAGCCGATCACCACCTTCGATCCCACCTCGCGGGGAGCGATCGCTTATCGAGATGCCGCACGGGAGGTGCATCATGGCGCGATCTAGTGGTCTCGGCAAGGGATTGAGCTCGATCATTCCCACCGCCGACCGAGCCGATGGCAACGAGGCGGTGACCGCTGCGGTTCTGGCGGACATCGCCGTCAGCGCCGTGTTGCCCAACCCGAACCAACCTCGTGTCCATTTCGACGAGGAGACCTTGAGCGAGTTGACGGCCTCGATCGCCGAGATGGGGGTATTGCAGCCCATCCTGGTGCGCCCACTCGACGAGCACACCTATGAACTGATCGCCGGTGAGAGGCGGTGGCGCGCTGCGCAGCGGGCGGGCCTGTCCACCATCCCTGCGGTCATTCGCACCACCGACGACGTCAGTTCAGTTGAACAGGCCCTCGTCGAGAACCTGCACCGCCAGGATCTCACCGCGCTCGAAGAGGCAGCTGCCTACCAACAACTGATCGGCGACTTCGGGCTCACGCACGACCAAGTGTCGACGCGAGTCGGCAAGAGCCGGTCGTCGATCACCAACAGTCTGCGACTCCTCGGCCTGCCGCCAGCGGTCCAGCGACTGCTCGCCGACGGTCAGTTGTCTGCCGGTCACGCCCGAGCGCTGCTGGGAACCCCGGATCGAGGTCGACAGGAATCGCTCGCCCGTGAGGCCGTCGCCGGCGGTTGGTCGGTGCGCATGGTCGAGGACGCGGTTCGCAGTATTGCCGCCGGCTCACCGCCTGAACCGTCCGTGTCCCCGATCGACGGTGCGGGACTGACGCCCGCAACCAAGCTGCGCCCACCCGGGCTTCTCGAACTCGAGAATCTGTTGGCGGAACATCTCGACACGCGCGTGAGCGTGCAGGTGACCGCGAAACGCGGTCGGGTCACTATCGACTTCGCCGATCTCGAGGATCTCGAGCGCATCTATCGCGTCATCGCTGGTTGAACGGCATTTTCGGCAGTCTCTCATCCTCGACTCGCGCGTCAGAGTGGTGCACCAGGTGAACGCACAGCGTCGCCGTGGCCGAGTGTTCACCGATTGTTCACCCACTGTCCGTGAGTCCCCGCTCAACGTTTTGTCGAGACAAACCCACAAGGTGTGCGCAAACCTGTGGACAAAGTCTCGATGGCCGCTCGGAGACACGATTGAGCAGGAAAATAGCCTCGGAATCGGTGGTCTCGGTGCGTGTCGACCACTGCGCGACGTTCGTTCAGTGGGAACCGGCCCATGCGACGATGGTGGCCACGAGTGCGCCTGTGATCGCGTTGGTTGCGTCGACGACCTCGCGCACTGGGCCGAGCGAGCACAAGACGGCGGGCATCCGGGTCTCTCGAAGAACGGCGAGGCGCATTCCTCGCAACTCGGGGGCCACAGCGAGCACGGGTGTCAACCGGTGGACCGCCTGCGCCGCCAGCGTGCGGCCTCCGACCGACTCGAACGCAGGTACCGCATAATATGAGATGGTCGAACAATTGTCTGGTCGAGCTTCGAACCCGATGTACAAGCTTGCTCCGAAGCGGTTGGCGGCCGCGGCGTGGGCGGCGGCTTCGTATTCGTCGGTGGAGATCACTGTTGCACCAGCGTCACGCAGAGCGCGCGCCAGCGACCGACTGATCGAACTGAGGCCGCCGAACTGCCCGACAACAATGCGCAATGTGCGCAGCGACGCCGGTGCGGTCATCGACACGTTCTCCCGCACGGCCGCCACGCCCGGCCCGGTTCCGCTCTGGCGGCTCACGAGTTCGAGCATCCGTACGGTGTGGACGCCGCAGACGCCGTCGGCGGTGAGACCCGAATTGCGCTGAAAGTCTTCGAGTGCCCGGGCGGTCGCCGGCCCCATGATGCCGTCGGGACGCCCGCAGTCGAATCCGAGGTGGTTCAGGCTGCCCTGTAATTGGGCCACGTCATCTCCGCGTTGCTGCGGGGCGCCGAGCAGCAGCAAACGATCGCCGAGGCCGAACCCTGCCTCGATCAACGCGATCCACGTCGGTGCATCGCACGAGCCACTGATGTGGAGGCCCCGCTCACGCTGGAACGTCGCGATCACCTCGCCGGTGGACGATCCGAAGTATCCGGGTTCGTCGCCGGCGACGCCGAATCCGGCCGCTGCGAGGCGGCGTTGAAGATCGCGAACGGCCTCTCCTCGCTGGCCTTCGGTCAGCGGGAGGAGATTGCTCAGGGTGTGGTCGTGAGGAATTCGTCGAGCTCCTGGAGCAGGGCGCCCTTGCTCTTGGCGCCGACGAGGCGCTTGGACACCTCGCCACCGGAGAACACGAGCAACGTCGGGATACTCATGACGTTGTAGCGCATGGCGAGGTCGGGATTGTCGTCGACGTTGAGTTTCGCGACGGTCACTTGATCGGATCGCTCGCCGGCGATCTCTTCGAGGATGGGGGCGATCTGCTTGCACGGGCCACACCACTCGGCCCAGAAGTCCACGATCACGGGCTTGTCGGAGCCGATGATGGTCTCGTCGAAGGTGTTGGTGGACAGGTTCACGATGCCGTTCGCCATGGGAGGTCCTTTCGCAGCGATGCCGGAGTGGCAAGGGTAGACGCGAGATGTTGAACCCGTCGATCGTGGGAAACATTCCCGTCCAGTGAAACGGGCGCCTGCGTGGGTGATCAGTGATGGACGTTGGCTTCGAGCCAACGCTCGGCGTCGATCGCGGCCATGCACCCGGATCCGGCCGCAGTGATCGCCTGGCGATAGACGTCGTCCTGCACGTCGCCACATGCGAACACGCCGTCGACATCGGTGTACGACGAGTCGTGCTGTGTCACGAGGTATCCGGACGCAGGATCGAGGTCGAGTTGACCGACGAACAGATCGGTGTTGGGGCGGTGTCCGATCGCCACGAACACGCCCGTGACGGACAACGTCGACACCGACGCGTCGAGCGTGCTCGTGATCTCGATGCCGGTCACGCTCGTCTCGCCGAAGATCTCGCTCACCTGCGCGTTCCAGATGAATTCGATCTTGGGATTGGCGAACGCGCGATCCTGCATGATCTTCGAGGCGCGCAGTTCGTCGCGTCGGTGAATGATGGTGACCTTGTCGGCGAACTTGGTCAGGAACGTCGCTTCCTCGATCGCCGAGTCACCACCGCCGACCACGGCGATCTCATGGCCACGGAAGAAGAAGCCGTCGCACGTTGCGCACGTCGACAGCCCGTGGCCGATGAGGCGCTGTTCGGCTTCGAGGCCGAGCATCAGCGACTGAGCGCCGGTGCTGACGATGACGGAGTGAGCGAGGTACTCGTCGTCGCGGATCCACACGCGAAACGGTCGCTGCGAGAAGTCGACCTTGGTGACCTTGTCGGTGATGATCTCGGTGCCGAATCTCGCGGCTTGAGAGCGCATGTTGGCCATCAGATCCGGGCCCATGATGCCGTCGGGGAACCCCGGGAAGTTCTCCACCTCGGTCGTCAGCATCAACTGGCCGCCGGGTTGATCGCTCGAACTCGACGGCTCGCCTTCGATGAGCAGCGGCGCCAGGTTTGCTCGGGCCGTGTAGATCGCTGCGGTCAGGCCGGCTGGACCCGATCCGATGATGATGACGTCGCGGACGTCGGCCATGTGGACTCCTCGGGACAGGTGGGGGACGAAAGAGCTCGGGCGCTCAGCTCACGGCGGTGTTGCGCCGCTTGAACAGCACGATTCCGGCGATGGTGAACACGCCACCGACGATGAAGTAACTCAGATACACGGCCCGCTCCCACGTGGTGGCCAACTCCAGCAGTGACTGCAAACCACGCATCAACATCACCAGAGCGATCACGAGCGCGAAGACACCGACGATCACGCCGATCAGGCCGAACACGACCGCACGGGCCGCGTAGACGATGTTCTGCGTCGTCTTCGACCGCACCAAGTCGATGTAACTGACGACGAGATCCGTGGTCTCGGTGGCCCAGTTCGGATCGGTGAGCGGGTTCGACGGCATGGCGGCGAGGCTAGCCGCAGCTCATGGAAGGCGCGCACGGGCGACTTCGGCGCATCCGTCCGCTCGATACGCAAGCGCCATGTCGAGCGATTCGTCGACGCCCACGACGACGGGGACGTCACCGTAGAGCGCAGGTCCGACGACGAAGTCGGCGCCGAGACACAAGGGCCATTCGACCTCAGCGAGCGCAGCTTCGGACTCGCTGAGGTCGACGGGGCCACTCGTGGCCGCCGGCACGTCCGGGTCGCCGGGCGCGCCGACCGCATCGGAGGCAAAGATGGCGAGTTCGGCGGGTGTTTCGAGTCGTTCGAGCGAGTCGTCGGCGGGAGGGGCCGCGATGTCGATGCCGGTCTCGAGTGAACCCGCGGCAGGCGCCTGCAGTGAAGGTGATGCCTCGTCGGCGTCCGCAGTGGGGGGGTCGGCGCTCTCCTGAACCGACGCCGGTTCAGACGCCGACTCAGACGCACGCTCGGACGCAATGGTGGCGTCGGCCTGCGTCGCTGCGTCCGAGGCCGTGTCGTCGTTGCCACCGGACGAGACCACCTGAAGAACGATTCCGCCAGCGAGGACGATCACG
Organism: Ilumatobacteraceae bacterium; assembly: GCA_041747915.1. Classification (GTDB taxonomy): domain Bacteria; phylum Actinomycetota; class Acidimicrobiia; order Acidimicrobiales; family Ilumatobacteraceae; genus Sva-07. The sequence goes on along the minus strand of JBGTEH010000067.1, from coordinate 3,578 downwards.
ATGGCTGCCGCAGCGGCGAGGAGACGCCGATTCGCAGTTGCCCGCCGTCGATCGGCGAGCGATATCGGTGTCGAGTCGCGCAAGCCGGTGCGTTCGGCCTCGGGCACTCGGTCCCAGGCATCGAGAGCGTTGGACAGAAGCGACTCGCGTACGGAGATCGACGAAGGTTCGGTGTCGGCGAGGAGAGCGCGCACGAGACGGAACTGTTCGACCTGTGCAAGGAGTTCCGGCTCGGCCTCGACCAGTGCGCGTTCGTCGGCGGTTGCGTCGCCGTCGAGATACGCGCTCGCCAGAAGATTCAAGTCGTCGTTCATGTGCGCTTGTTTGGACGTTCGTCAGTGGTCGGTTGGTTCCCGGTATCTGGCGAGAGCGGAAGATCGAGGTCGAGGCGCAGTCGCTCGGCGAGCGCCGACCGGCCTCTCGAGATTCGTGACTTCACGGTGCCCACCGGGATGTCGAGTGCTTCGGCGATCTCGGAGTACTCGAGATCGGCGACATCGCGCAGCACCACCGCGGCTCGAAGGTCGTCGGAAAGCTCGCCGAGCGCTCGGTCGAGAATCATGCGATCGCCGACATCGCTGGGATCGTTGTCGACTCGCTGCTCGGCGCGCTCGTCGGCGAAGTCATCAACGTCCGGCATCGGACGTCGCTGGCGTTTGCGCAGTTCGTCGAGTGAGGCGTTCGTGGCGATGCGATACGCCCAGGTGGCGAACGACGACCGACCATCGAACCGGGGGAGGCTGCGTACGATCTTGATGAGCGCCTCTTGGCACGCGTCGTCTGCGTCGCGGTTGGTTCCAGCGATGCGACGGCACACCGCATGGATGCGGTCGTAGTGCCGTCGGATCAATTGGTCGAGCGCGTTGCGGTCACCGCCCTGAGCGGCGGCGACCAATGCCCGATCGTCGAGATGTGTGGAGATGCCCGGAGCGTAACGAATGGGTCAGTTGACGATGGCGATCTCGCCGAGTCGTCCCCGATAGGGGTTGGCGTCGGTGCACGTCGCGTCACGTCCGAGTTCCTTGAGCATGATGAACATGTGACGCGCTGGGAGCGGCGGCACCGGTGAGGTGACCGCGCCGGTCTCGTTGGCGAACTGGGTGGGGCCGAGCTCGGGGCCCCAGTCGGAGATACTGGCGGGGATCACTTCGGCGTCGGAGGCGAAGAACGTGACTTGGTACGGCGCCGTCTGGAGGTCGACCTGCAGGGCGCGTTGCAAGGGCCCGTCGAAGGTGACGACCAGCCCGACGCCCGCTTTGCCACCCAGGTACTTCGAGGAGTAGCAGACGGTTCCCCAAGAGGTCGCCGGGTTGGCATCCGCCGCAGCGAGTACCGCGTCGCCGTCGTTCTCGACGAAGTCGCCGTCGGGGTCGTACGCCGTGATCGTGGCAATCGTTGCTCCGGCCACGACCGGCGGGGTGCTGTCGACAGCGGTGGCGACGCTTGTCGCCGGAGCTGCTGGTGTCGATACGACGCTCTCACCGCCGCCGAACTCGAGGTTGGCCCACAGCAGCGCGCCGACGCCGACAGCGGCGACCAGCAACACAGCAACAACGGTGAAGGCAGGCTTCCACTCCTGCGTGAGGCCGCGGGCGGGCTTGCCCCGCTGGTCGATCCCGGCCGGCGGAGTGAGTTCGTGATGCACCGGCAGTGCGTCGAACGAAGTGGCTACGTGGCTCGCGGAGGCGCCCACGGGTGGCGTTGCCGTGGTGTGGCCGACCTCACCGGGGATCATCCCTACCATCGGTGCACCTGCGGGTGGTGTGGTCGTAGCACGAGCGCGATCGGACGCTCGACCGGCGGCGTCGGACGGCGCTCGTCGCAAGCGGCGTCCACCCGCAGGTTCCACCGGTGAGTGTTCGTAGGGGGTCGGATCGATGGGGGGCGGCCCATCCTTGGCTGCGTTGCGAAGGGTGGTGATGAGCTCGGCCCCCGACGACGGACGCTGAGCCGGGTTGCGCGCCAGCAGCTGGTGGATGACCACGACGAGCTTGGTGGGCAGAGTCGCGCGCAGGCGCGTGAGATCCGTGGGATCGCGCTGCAGGCGGGCGAGAGCGGTGTCGGCGTCGGTCTCGCCGAGGAACGGCACGCGACCGGCAAGGCATTCGTAGAGCACGAGCCCGAGCGAGTAGAGGTCGGCGCGTCCGTCGAGCTTCTTTCCGCGCACCTGTTCGGGTGACAGGTACTTGGCGGTACCCATCATGATGTTGTCGCTCGTGAGGTCGGTCTCGGCCGACTGGAGCCCCTTCGCGATTCCGAAGTCGGTGAGCAGGACTCGTCCGTCGGAGGTCATCATGATGTTGCCGGGCTTGACGTCGCGGTGCACGAACCCGGTCGCGTGAGCGTGATCGAGCGCCGCCGCGACGCACGTGCCGATGTGACAGGTGAGTTCCGGACTCAACCGCTTCTGGGTGTCGAGCACCTGGCGCAGACTCTTGCCCTCGACCAACTGCATCACCACGGCCTGGCGACCGTCCTGTTCGAAGACGTCGTGGACAGCGACGATGTTGGGGTGGTTGAGGCTCGCAGCGGCGATCGCCTCACGGCGGAAGCGCTCGGCCACGACGGCATCGGTGGCCAGCGAGGGCTTCAGCCACTTCACGGCGACCTTGCGGTCGAGCACCATGTCGTGGGCGAGCCACACCTCGGACATCCCGCCCTGGGCGAGCATGCGTTGGAGTTCGTAGCGGTTCGCGATGACCGTCGAAGTGGGTGGCGGAGCCGCAGCGGACATGACTGTGAGCGAACGCTAGCGGTGAGGGCGGCCGCGGGCCGGTCAATCCGCTGAGTCGATCGTCAGAGTGTGGTCACGCCGAGGTGACTTGAAATGCGACTCCGATGGTGCCGCGCCCGCCGTGGGTTCCGATGACGGGCCCGATCTCGCCGACCACGATCTCACCGGAGTAGTGCGGTGCCAGCAACTCGACGAACAGGTCGACGTCGCTGCAGTCGGCGTGCATGACGGCGAGGTTCTCGATGTTGCCGTGTTGGTCGGCAACTTTGTCGACGAGGTAGGACAAGGCCTTCGAGCGTGTCCGCTGCTTGCCGCCCTGCTCGACGACGCCATCGGTGACCTCGATGATCGGCTTGATCGACAGCGCGGTGGCGAGCATCGCCTTGGCGTTGCCGATGCGCCCGCCCTTCTTCAGATTGTCGAGAGTGTCGAGGGCAGCGATGACGCGCGTCCGTACCGCCAAGTCCTGTGCGAGTTGCTCGATCGAGTCGATGTCGGCACCGTCGTGGGCAGCGCGGGCACAGGCGCTGGCGATCGTGCCGAGCCCCATGCTCACCGTGGCGCTGTCGACGACTCGCACATCGAGGTCGACATCGGGGTCCGCGGCGATGGTGCGCGCCGCGAGCTGTGCCGACTGCATCGTGGCCGAGAGCGCAGCCGACAACGAGACGACGAGCACGGCGCGTGCCCCCGCAGCATGAGCCGCACGAAAGGCCACTTCGTACGCGCCGGGAGCGGGCGCAGCGGTTTCGGGAAGGGTCGCCGCATTCACGCAGCGCGACCAGAACTCCGCGGTGGAGAGCTGTTCGCGATCGACGAACTCCTCCTCGCCGAATCGGATCGT
>JBGTEH010000066.1:0-2731 GCA_041747915.1 Ilumatobacteraceae bacterium | reverse complement strand
CAGATGTCGGAGGGGCGAACGGGAACCCGGCGGAGCGGCTTTCCGACGCCGTCGATCTGACGCAGTGCGTCGCGGATCGCGTTGACGATGGCCGGGGTCGACGAGATGCACGGCGCCTCGCCGACTCCCTTGGCACCGAGCGGAGCGTGCGGGTCGGGGATCTCGATCAACGTCGCGACGACCTCGGGCATGTCGAGGAACGTCGGCAAGAGGTAGTCGGTGAAGTTGCCGTTGCGGATCACGCCGTCGATCTGGATGATCTCCTCCATCACGGCCAACCCCAGACCCTGAGCGATTCCACCCTCGATCTGGCCCAGCACCGAGAGCGGGTTCAACGCTCGACCGACATCTTGCGCCGTCGCGATCTGTACGACCTTGATCAGGCCCAGTTCGGCATCGACGTCGACGACCGCCCGGTGAGCGACGAAACCGAACGCTGTGTGGCAGTTCCCTTGCCCGTTCTCGTCGAGTTCCTCGGTCGGCGGGTGCCGGTATTCGACGGTCTCGTCGAATTCGACGCCCGCGGTTGCCTCGGCCACGGCGATTCGCCAACCCGTGACGGTGTCGACGATGTCGGTGTCGTGGATCGCCAGGCGAATCGGTTCGATGTCGTGACGGCGACCGACGTGCTCGAACATGCGTTCACGAACGGTCCGACACGCAGCATCGACGGCGCCACCGCTCATCCACGTCTGACGCGAGGCCGACGTGGAGCCCGCCGAGCCGACCTGTGTGTCGATGCGATCGAGGTGCACCTCGTCGACACCCAGGATCGTGCGGGCGATCTGCGGCGCGATCGTCACGAAGCCCTGACCGACCTCGGAGGTCGCGAACTTCAAGGTGACGACACCGTCGGCGAGTCTGCAACGTGCCGTCGCGTAGTCGTCGAAGCCTTCCGAGTACATCAAGTTCTTGATCGCAACCCCCCACCCGACGCCGCGCACGATGTCGCCACTGTCGGCGGTTCGGCCGGCCCCACCGGGAAGGCGCATCGCATCGACCACTCCATCGGCACTCAACACCCCACCGATCGGCGTGTCCGGCATCGGGAGTGCAGCGGTGTCGCGGATGCACTGCTCGACGGGGGCGACGTTGTGGACCACCTGCCCGGTGATCAGCGCGTCGCCCGTCCGCATGGCGTTACGCAGCCTGATCTCCACCGGATCGAGGCCGCACGCGCGGGCCAATTCGTCCATCTGTGATTCGTGGGCGAAGCAGGCCTGCACCACACCGAAGCCGCGCATCGCTCCGCAGGGCAGATGGTTGGTGCGCACCGCATATCCGTCGACGACCGCGTTTGCGCAGCGGTACGGGCCCTGGGTGTGGGTGATCGCATTGATCAGAACGGCCGACGACGTGGACGCATAGGCGCCACCGTCGAAAACCATTCGCGCCTCGATCTTCACGATCTCGCCCTCGACCGTTGCGTGGTGGCGCATCCAGATGGTTGCGGGGTGACGGTGCACGTGGCCGAGGAAGCTCTCCGCACGGCTGTAGGCGATCCGAACGGGTCGGCCCAGGCGCAGCGCGAGCAGACAGGTGTGGACCTGCAGGCTGATGTCCTCGCGGGCACCGAACGCCCCGCCGACCCCGCCGAGCACGAGTCGCACGGACTCCACGGGCATCGCCAGGCACGCCGCGATCTGCGCCCGGTCCTCGTGCAGCCACTGGGTGGCGATGTGGAGTTCGACTCCTCGGCCCCCGGGGTCCGGAATGGCCAGCGCGGCTTCGAGACCCAGGAACGCCTGGTCCTGCATCCCGATCTCGTACGTCCCCTCGACCACGACGGCGCCGGTTACGTCGACATCGCCCGAGACGATGCGCTGGTGGCGGATCAGGTTGCCGTCGGGATGGATCGGCGGATGACTGCCGGCGATCGCTGACTCGGGATCGAGCAGCGGATCGAGCATCTCCCACTCGACCACGATCGCCTCGAGCGCTCGTCGGCACGTCTCGGGATGGTCGCAGGCGACTGCGGCGATCGGTTCACCCACGTAGCGCACCACGTCCGATGCGAACACCGGCTGATCCTGGCTGATCAGGCCGTAGGTGAGCGTGCCGGGCACGTCGTCGGCGGTGATCACGGCTTCGACACCGGCGATCTTCCACGCGCCGCTCACGTCGATCGAGCGGATCTTGGCGTATGGATGCGGCGAACGAAGCGTCGCTCCCCACAGGCAACCGTCGGCCGACAGGTCGGAGGAGAACTCGAAGCTCCCCTGCACCTTGGCGATGCCGTCGGGGCGAATCGGCGACGTGCCGATTGTGCCCGCACGCGCCGATCCGACCCGCGTGCCGGTGTCGGTGACGGTCACGACACCGGCCCCGGCTGGGTCGTGGCGCGTTGCACCGCAACGCGCTGGACAGCATCGACAATTCGGCCATAGCCGGTGCAGCGACAGACATTGCCCGCCAGTTCTTCGCGCACCTCGGTGTCGGTCGGCACCGTCGTGCGCTCGAGCAGGTCGTGGACGGCCATGATCAGCCCAGGAGTGCAGAAGCCGCACTGAACCGCACCGGCCTGCACGAACGCATCCTGCACGTCGGATGGAACGCCGATCGGGGCGATGCCCTCGATCGTCACGATGGGTTGGCCCACCGCGCTGGCCGCCATCACCAGACACGAGCACACGAGCGCACCGTCGATCATCACGCTGCACGACCCGCATTCGCCCTGCTCACATGCACCTTTGGTACCCAACAGACCCAATCGGTCTCGCAGCACGTCGAG
>JBGTEH010000065.1:0-6989 GCA_041747915.1 Ilumatobacteraceae bacterium | reverse complement strand
ATCGACTGGAAGCCGATTCCGGTTGCCGAGTCAGCGAGACTCGACCGCCAGATCGACTATGACGGGCCCGGCACGGCAGCAACCTTCACGAAGACGTTGTGGTGTGAGTCCTTCAATCCGGTCACCATGACAGGCGTCCTGCCAAACTACGTCGGCCCTGGATCTGTCATGGTCGGTGGGGTCTCGAAGGCGCCGTGGTGTCTCGTGAGTGACACCCGAAGGCTGAACGGCAACACGATCAGCCAGACCGAAGTGCTCTTCGGCAGCGGGGACCCGTATCGGGGCTGATGCCTCGTTGAGGGTCAGATCGAATCGGGATTGACGACACCGAGCCGGTCGAGGAGGTGACGGGCCTCCTCGGCCGGCTCGTCCGTTCCCAGTTGCGGATCGAACGGCGGGCCGACCTGAGCTGCGAGCAACAGCAGCCGGGCAAGGTCGAAGGTAAGCTTCCGGTCACGCGCGACCTGCACCCCGTGTGAAATCTCGACGACCGCTTCGTCCTTTCGCCCGAGGTCGGCCAAGGCCCGTGCCGACACGGCGGCGATCGCCGCCTCGAAGAGAGCGATCTCCTCCCGATCGGACCGGTCGATCTTCTCGAGCACGTCGAATGCGTCCAGAGGACGGCCCGCTCGTACCAGACAGTCGGCGAGATAGATCGACACCTCGTTCGCCGCCCACACGGTGCTTCCTGCACCGGTCCACTGTTCGAATCCTGCGCGTAGGTGGCGTTCGGCCTCCGCCAACTCGCCGCGTGCCATCAGTAAGCGCCCGAGATGCATCTGGGCGAACGGGGCCACACCGAAGTCGGACGCGTGCATCACCCGCAACGCGTCACGGAGCAGGGGCTCGGCCTCGTCGAGGCGCCCCTGGTTCACCAACACCTCGCCGATGTTCGCCTCGGTGAGGGCGACGTCGATCAACCGACCGATCCGCCGGTGCCGATCACCCGCCTCCCGGTATCGTTCGAGTGTCTCGTCCCAGCGGCTGTCGTAGTAAGCGATCACCCCGAGGTTCATGGCCATGATGGCCTGGCCCTCGAGATCGCCGGCCGCTTCGTACAGTTCGAACGCCCGCTGGGCCCAAACTGCAGAGCCCTCACTGCCGGTGTTCGACTCGGCCAGATAAATGGTGTGGTACGCACGAGCGAGTGCCTCGGTCTCGCCGGAGCGCTCGGCAAGTTCAACCGCTTCCAACGCAGTCCGACGCGCCCGCTTGCTGTGAGCCTGACGCGATTGCACGTACGCAGCGCAGGCAAGCAGGTGCGCTTGCAGCGCTTCGCTCCTCGGATCGTCGCCTGCCACAGCCGCGAACTTGCGGCCACGAGTCGTTTCGCCGAGTGCCGCCGAGAAAGCACCGGCACGCTCACGCACGCGCGCCCGACGAAGGTAGATCTCTGCTCGCGCCAAGTCGTCGTCGCCCGCAGCTTGCGCGGCGCGGCGGAACGCTTCGAGGGCCGAGTCGAACAAACCAGCGAGCTGGCGGGCGTCGCCCAATGCCACGAGCAGGTGCCGGCGGTCGGCATCGCTCACGTCGTCGAGGCGTCGTGCCGCTTCGATTGCCCGCTCGTAGTGGACGATGGCCTCCGACGCTGCGTACTTGGCGTCTGCACGTGCCGCTGCGGCGGATGCGTATCGGTATGTCCGTTCGTGGTCGCCGGCGTGCGAGAAGTGCAGCGACAGCATCGCGATTTCGGCGTCGTCGCCCGTCCTCAATGACTCGAATGCCTCACCCGCAGCCAGGTGCAGGCGCGCACGCGCACGGTACGCAAGGCTGTCGTACACCACATCACAGACCAGGCCGTTCCTGAATCGGTAGCGCAACGGACCGTCTGCCTCGATGAACCTGCCGAGCTGCGCGATGGTCGCCTCATCGAGGTCGAGCCCTTCGTGGCGGAGGAGCGCTTCGACGACCGACCGGCGGAAGCTGCGCCCGAGCACGGAGGCGTACGACAGCACCCGCTTCGACAAGGGATCCAGTGCGTCGACCTGTGCGGCCAGCGTGCCCTGCAACGATGCCGGAACGGCGTCCAGCGAACCGAGTTCCTGTGCGGCGGCGATGAGCTCACCGACGAACATCGGGCTGCCGTCAGCGCGGTCGACCACGATGTCGATCTCATGTGGGCGCAACGGAGTGGCCTCGGTGGCGCTGATGGTGAGCGCACGAATCAGGTCGTCCGGGAGCGGGCCGATCGGGATCGTCTCGCCGACTTCGGTGACGAACCCGCCGCCGTCGTCACGCCGCAGAGCGACCAGGAGCCAGGGATGGGATCGGGTGCCATCGGCAATCCGCCCCAGCAGGTTGGCCGAGGCATCGTCGGCCCATTGCATGTCCTCGGCGATGAAGACGAGTGGTTCGTCGTTGACTGCCTGGATCAACTCGACGACGACGTCAGCGGTGCGGTCGGCGCGGAACTGCGGGGCGATGCTGTCGGATTCCGCAGTCGCCGGGACAGGAAGCTGCACCGCATCACCGATGAGAGGGAGATATGGCTCCAACTCGGGTGCCTTGGCGGACACCGTGCTCCTCAGCTGCCTCACCAGCGAAACTGCATCGGTGCCGACGAGGCCGAGCAGGGCGCGTACCGGGTCGCGCACGACCCGGTAGCTGTTGCTCGACCCATACGGCTCTGCGTGCATGTCGACGAGCGCCGGGTGGTCGGACCCCAGTGCTTCGCGAACGAGTCGAGACTTTCCGAGGCCCGCAGCGCCGATCAGGGTGATGACGTCACCGTGTCCGTCGGCGACCGCCTCGATCCGCTCGCGCAGGACGGCCAGTTCGACCTGGCGGCCATGGAACTGTAGGCCGTGGCCATTGGTGGCCTCCTTCGGGCCGAGTTCCGCGCCGACTCGGTACACGATCTGCGGGAGCGCCTTGCCCTTGAAGTTGAACGGACCTTCCGGAGCGGTGTCGTAGCGGACTCGTGCGGCCTCGAGCACGGCCGGGTGGACATGGATCCCGCCGGGGGGCGCGGTGACCATGATTCGAGCGGCGGTGTTGACCGTGTCTCCCATGATCGAGAACACGGCCTGGTCCGGTGCACCGAGCTCACCCGCAAAGACGTGGCCTCGGTGGATACCGACCTGCAGTGGGAGTGGCGTGTCGGCGTCGATGATGGTGCGAGCCGCGCGCAGCATTCGCCCCTCGTCGTCCTCGCTCGTGAGCGGAACGCCGGAACTGCAGTAGAGCTTGCCTCCGTTCGCGTCGACGTCGACGTACAGCAGCGCGATGTCCTCCGACGCAAAGGCCGCCTGCGCGATCACCAACGTGTCGTGCAGGTCGGCCGCCAACCCATCGGGCCCGCGTTCTTCCAGCCGCTTGTCGGTTCCCTTGAACTTGAAGAACGCCATCGTCGCGATCCGGTGGACAGGATCGGGGACGCCACGTTCGAGGATCGACGCGATGATGGGTGGCGTCACCAGGCGTGCGGCCTCCACGTCCTCGGGCCGAGCTGGCACGACCGGCACCGGATTGATCATCCCCTTGCGCCACGTGACCATGAGCTCGCCGACATCGCGCGGTGTCGTGCTTCCAGGCCCGAGCAGTTCGGCCATTGCCGAGCTCACCACGATCTGGCCCGCCTCGGCTGCCGTTTCGGAGTTCATCGCCACCGTGGTGTCCGGTCCACCGACGACGAGTTGGCGATACGGATGACCGACCAGGAAGAGGTGGAATGACCCGGAGTGGGCGCCGATCGAGATCGCCAGCTTCAGCTTGCCGACGGACGTCGGGATCTTGGTCGCCTCCCGAAGAGAGCGGCGCATCTCGACGGCGGCCGATGCGGCTTGACGAGCGTGGTCAGGACCGGTGAAGAGCAAGAGCAGCGCATCGCCGCCGAACTTCAGCAGCTGTCCTCCGCGCCGCGCCGTGATGTCGAGCATTCCCCCGAACACGCGGCTGAGTGTCTCGACCAGTTCCTCCGTGCCGATCTTGCCGCGCGTGGCCAAGCGTTCCGACAAGGCCGTGAAACCGGAAATGTCGGCGAACACCATCGTGCCGTCCACGACCCGCCACTGTCGCTCAGGCTCGTCGATCACCCAATCGAGGACGATCCGGGGCACGAGTCGGTCAAGCCGAGATGCCGATTCCCTGTCGTCGTTCGTTGTCACTGTGCCCGTCCGGTCCGTCGATCATGTCGAGCCCCGGTTGTTCCTACAGAACCCGCCGCGATGCGTTGCTTGCATGCTGATCGTACAGGGCCACGGAGTTGTGAGCCGGATGATTCCGTACGCCGCGCGATCTGGGCGCAGATCGAGCGTGAGAGGGTGTCACGTCCAGCGGGCGATCGTCGCGGTGATGAAGCGCCCCTGGATTCGTGGAGGCTCCTCCACCGAACCCGGGGCGCTTCAAGTGACTCGGTGACGGGCGGCAGCGTGTCGAACTCTAATGGTTCAGTGGATGTGGGTGTCGAAGTGCCTGGTCAGAGTCAGCGCACGCGGCACCGGTGAGACCAAGCAAGATCGCGCCGCTGAGACACCCAACGGTCTGCCGCCTCATGGGACCAGGATAGTCAGGGCCAAGTGCTCGGCGTGAGGCACGGTCCGGTGACGTTCCCGCACGCGGACCCCCTGCTCACATCCGACTTCGGCCGGATGAACCATCGCCCTGCCTCTGCGTCAACACGGAGTTCAAGGGTTGGTCAAGACGTAAGACGACCTCATCATTCGTGCGGTGGCTCAGGTCGCGTTCGGCTGGTGGGATTCGCACCTGCACCAGGTGGACGAAACCAGCTACGGGCTCCCGCACGAGGACGACTGGACGGCGGTCCGAGACGATCGCCCTCACCAGCGAAGCCGCGCGAACCATCGCGGCGTGGCCGCACGTTCGGTCGATTCGAAACTGCGGCGATCGCGCAATATCGAGCTCGCGCGCCCGTTCGGGTCGTGCCGATGGGGCGTGGTCGTCGCGCTGGTGCGCTGACGTGGTTCTGACCGACAACCATATGGTATACCATATGGAAGTGGCTCGACGTGAAGTACTCGTTCAACTCGACGACGACCTCGTGGAACAGCTCGATGCGTTGGCCGCTGGTCTCGGCACCAACCGCTCCGAGCTGTTGCGTCGCGGCGCGCAGGCGGTCCTGCATGCCGAGGGGCTCGCGGCATCCGATCGTCAGCTCCGCTCGGCATATCGGCGCCAGCCTGCCGACCCGGCACTCGTCCAGTCGGCGCGGAGACTCGCTGCTCAGACCGCGCCTGCGTGGTAGCTCGCAACGACATCTATTGGGCCGATCTCGGACCCCCCGCCGGACGTCGCCCAGTCTGCGTGCTCACACGCGACGCCGCTATCTCGGTGCTCACATCGGTCACCTGTGCGCCCATCACGCGCACCATCCGTGGAATCCGATCAGAGGTGGAACTCGGCGTCGAGCATGGACTACCCGAAACATGCGTCATCAGTTGCGACAACGTGATCACGGTCCCTCTCGAAGCCCTGGACGACCAGCCCGTCGGCCACCTCGACGAAATCACGCGCGTTCGCCTCGACGAGGCCTTGCGTTACTCGCTCGACATCGCGTACTGACCCGCTGGCCGCGCGTTGGTTCGCCGGTCAAGGACAAGCACACCGACTGTGCAACACTTGGTCGACTTTGTTGCACGTGTGAACAGGATCAGGGGTGGCCGGACATGACATCGCAACGCTACTCATCGGTCTTCCGATCGGATCTTTTCGGTGGGCGGGTGGTGGTCGTGACTGGTGGCGGCTCGGGCATCGGGCGATGCGTTGCTCACGAGGTCTCGTCGCTCGGTGCGCAGGTCGTTCTCTGGGGACGACGAACAGAGGCGCTCGAAGTGACCTCGGCTGAGATCGCCGAGGACGGGGCACGGTGTCGTGCGTGACCTGCGACATCAGAGACGAGTCGGCCGTTGCTGCGGCAGTGGCCACCGTGATGGACCGTCATGGTCGTGTCGATGCGCTCGTCAACAACGCAGGTGGCCAGTTCAGCGCGCTCGCCACCGACATCAGCTCCAACGGGTTCGACGCCGTCGTACGGAACAATCTGCTCGGCGGGTTTCTTGTCGCTCGGGCCTGCTATCAGGCATCGATTCAGCATCACGGCGGGGCGATCGTCAACATCACCGCCGATCGTTCCCGAGGCATTCCGCTGATAAGTCACTCGAGCGCGGCGCGTGCCGGGATGGCGAATCTCACTCGGACTCTTGCGACGTCAGCTCCGGGTGACGGTAGCTGCTCACCTGGGACGAGTCGGCCTCCGCTTGTGATACAAGTTCGCGTCGGTGTAACGTCTTCCTACGGAAAGGGGGAGGTATGGAACTCCTGGCGCAACGTGAACTCTTCGAGCGGATCAACACGTACCTCGACTCGGGATCGGACCCGATGGCACCGACGGTCGTGCTCCAGGCGAGCAAGCAGTACGTCAGCGCAGAACGCTTCGACCGGGAACGCGCCACGGTGTTCGAGTCGCTCCCGCTCGTCGTCGGCGCCAGTGATCGCGTACGCAGCCCGGGCGACTTCTTCACCGATGACCTGACCGGTTTCCCGATGATCGTCGTCCGCGGCGATGACGGGGTACTGCGCGGCTTTCACAACTCGTGCGGCCATCGGGGAGCAGCCGTCGAAGATGCGGAAGGTGGCTGTTCGCGGCGTTTCACCTGTCCGTATCACGCGTGGAGTTACGACAACCGGGGCTCGCTGGTATCGATCCCCAACGACGAGGGTTTCGATGGTGTCGACCGAGCCACTCGCGGACTGGTCGAGATTCCCGTCGAGGAGCGCCACGGCCTGGTCTGGGCTCGGCCGACGGCGTCGATCGAGGAGCGGATCGACGTCGCCACGCATCTCGGTGACCTCGACCCCGAACTCGCGGCGTTCGGGATCGAGGACTACCGCCACGATCGCACCGACGTGCTTCGGGAGGCGTTCAACTGGAAGCAAATCGTCGACGGGTTCCTCGAGACCTACCATCTGCGGTTCCTGCACCGGAGCACGATCGGCCCGTACATCAACTCGAACTTCGCCCTGTTCGACCC
>JBGTEH010000064.1:0-3518 GCA_041747915.1 Ilumatobacteraceae bacterium | reverse complement strand
AGCACGATCACCACATCGGCTGCCGCCAGCTCCTCCGGCGAGAAGCCCACCAACGGGTCGTTCAACAACTGCGCATTCACCTCGGGAATGTACGGATCGCAGAACCGCACGTCGGCGCCGCTTGCCTTCAGCCGTGCGGCCACATGGACCGACGGGCTCTCGCGCCAGTCACTCGTCGCCTTCTTGTACGCGAGCCCCAGCAGCAACACTCTGCTCCCGTTGACCGATTTGCGCTCACGGTTCAGCATCGCCGTCACACGACCATGGACGTAGTCGGGCATGTGCTCGTTGACGTCGTTGGCCAACTCGACGAACCGGAACGTGTGCCCCAGGTGCTGCTTCACCCGCCATGCCAGATAGCTCGGATCGATCGGCAGGCAGTGGCCACCCACACCCGGACCCGGCGTGAATTTCATGTAGCCGAACGGCTTCGTCGCCGCGGCGTCGATCGCCCGCCACACGTCGACGTCGAGATCGCGGGCGAACATTGCCAACTCGTTGACCAACGCAATGTTGACGTGGCGGAACGTGTTCTCGAGCAGCTTGACGAGTTCGGCCTCCGCGCACGAACCGACCGGCACCGTTCGATCGACGAGTGCCGAGAAGAAGGCATCGACCACCGCCAGCCCCTCCGGCGTCGAGCCGCTGATCACCTTCGGTGTGTTGACGAGGCCGTGCGTCATGTTGCCCGGATCGATTCGCTCAGGCGAGTAGCCGAGAAAGAACTCGTCGGGAGCGAGACCTGAACCCTCCGCGAGGATCGGTTCCAGTAGTTCGGTGGTCGTGCCCGGATAGGTCGTGCTCTCCAACACGACGCAGCCACCAGGTCGGAGATGGCGGGCCAGATCGGCGCCCGCCATCTCGATGTACGACAGGTCGGGCAGCCCGTCACGCAGTGGCGTCGGCACGCTGATCACCGCCACATCGAACCCGGCAACGTCGCCAGAGTCGGCCGTCGGTCGATAGCCCGTCGCCAACGCCCGGGTCAGTTCGTCGTCGGAGATGTCACCGACGTACGACTCTCCCGACTCCAGCGACTTCACACGATCGATCGATGCATCGAAGCCGACGACGGTGAACCCGACCTCGACCGCGCGCATCGCGACCGGCAGGCCGACGTAGCCCTGGCCGACGACGACGACCTTCGCGGTGCGGTCCTCGATGCGCCTGATTGCATCTTGATGGTTCATGAATGTCCTCTCACTCAGTTCGGTAATGGCCGCGCTGGAACTCCGACCACAGTGACGCCGGGCGCAACGTCGGACGTCACGACGGCGCCGGCGCCGACGAATGCTCCGGCGCCGATCTTCACACCCGGCAACACGTTCGCTCCCGTCCCGATCGTGACGCCATCGGCGAGGTGGACGTTGCCGCTCACCGTGGCTCCCGGGTACACGCTCACGAAGTCGTCGAGCACCGAATCGTGGCCGACGGTCGAATTGACGTGGAGTTGGGTGTGGCGGCCCAGCGTGACGTTCGTCGTGACGCGTGCTCCAGCGGTAACGATGCAGCCCTCCGAGATCCGACAATCGCCGCCGATCGTCGCCATCGGATGGACGAGCACGAGGGCCTTCCGACCGGCGTCGGTCAGCAGCGCGTCGAGCCTGCGCCGTACATCTCCGGCGCCGATCCCGATCACGAAGCCTGCCTCCGCATCGATCGTCGACTCCGCCGCGAGGCGCTCGACGGCACCGAGGTAGTCGACGCCACGACGCTCCAGCAGTGGCAACGACGTCTCCGAGTCGTCGAGGTAGCCGACGAACTCGATGTCGGCCCCTGCTGCATTCATCGCCTCGACGACGTCGAGCAGTTCACGCCCGAAGCCACCCGCGCCGACGATCACCAACGCGGACCCGTGGGTCGGCGCAGCATGGATCACCGAGGCGGCCGGGGTCACCCGCACAAGCTACTCGCCCTCGTACGCTCGGCTCCGTGACCCGATCGGCGTGGCTCTACTCCCCGCTCAAGCGCGGCATCGACATTCTCCTCGCCGGCGGCGCCGTCGTCGTACTCTCACCGATCCTGGCAGTCACCGCGATCGTCGTCCGCCTCCGGCTCGGCTCGCCGGTGCTGTTCCACCAGCAGCGCGCCGGACGCGACGGTCTCCCGATCGACGTGGTCAAGTTCCGTTCGATGACCGACGAACGTGGCTCCGATGGCGGGCTCCTCGACGACGGCGAACGGCTGCCACCCTTCGGCCGACGGCTCCGAGCGAGCAGCCTCGACGAACTCCCGCAGCTGTTCAGCGTGCTGCGCGGCGACATGAGCCTGATCGGACCACGGCCGTTGCCGCTGACATACCTCGAGCGGTACGACGCCGAGCAGCGCCGCCGCCTCGACGCCACCCCCGGGATCACCGGATGGGCACAGGTCAACGGGCGCAACGCCCTCGACTGGCCTGCCAAGCTCGCGCTCGACGTGTGGTACGTCGAACACGCATCACCACGCATCGACGCGGCGATCATCGCACGCACCGCCCGGGCCGTGTTCGCCCGATCAGGCGTCACTGCGAACGATCACGCAACGATGACCGAGTTCCTCGGCGACGCGTCACCCGACGGTGGTTGACGTGACCGACACCACTGAGCAGTCCGAACCGGTGCCCGGCGCCCGCTTCTCCGCCACCGATACACCTGTCGGCATCGACGGGGTCGAGATCGCCGTGTTCGACGGCGAAGCCGTGCTCTTCGACGCCAACTCGGCGATGGTCCACCGACTCGGTGCGATCGCCGCAGCCGTCTGGCTGTGCTGCGACGGATCCACCGATGTCGCGACGATCATCGAGCAACTGATCGATGTCTTCGAACTGGACGGATCCGAGCTCGCCGGCGCCATTCACGAGACGCTCGAACGATTCGCAGACGAGGGGCTGCTCGAGGGCCACGATGCGCCAGTGCGACTGGCCCTCACACCCGAGACGACCGTCGCCGACGACGGCACCGAGATCCTCACCGGGCCGCCGGACCCTTGAGGTACTCCACTCGACCGCTCCGTGGGAGCGGGCACCATCACGCTGCGCATCGGCACGCAGCTCGTCGGAATACGCGCCGACAATGACTCAACCCTGACTCGCCTGCGGGCGCTGCTGACAACCTGGATCGACGACACGGAGGCTGTTCCGTGGATCTTCGACGTGCTTCTCGAACCCTCCCGAGGGCTCGACGGCGCGGTCGACCGTGGGCCGAGGTCGGTTCCACAACTCCGCATCGGCCAGGTGCTGATGGCCCGGTCGCGTGACGCCGACGATGTCCTGTACGCGCTCGGTTCCGTGCTCGGCGGCGTGCTCGCCCACCAGGACGACGCCCCGATCTGGTCGGGCATGCGGGCATTCGCGGGGACAGACGCAATCGTCCTGGTCGACGCCCGAGCACCGGCGCTCTCGGCGGACCCCGTCCTCGTCCGCGCCGGCATCGAGGAGCTCCCTACGTGGAGCGTGGCGATCGACGCGTCGACGGTGCGCATTCCGCCTCCGCTCGCCGAGCTCGACTGGGAAGCGGCCGGACTCGACGCGCCGAGCA
>JBGTEH010000063.1:0-1590 GCA_041747915.1 Ilumatobacteraceae bacterium | reverse complement strand
GGTGTTCCGCCGACGATCGTGGCGAAGATGGCGTGCACCGAGCCCGCCAATCTCGAGGTGGCGACGATCCTCGGGCTGTACACGCGCGAGATCAGGATGTTCGCCGACGTGCTCGATTCGACGCCGATCACGACTCCGGTGTGTCACGCCGCGGTCGAGCAGACCGACGGGCGCTTCCTCCTGCTGCTGGAAGACATGTCGGTCCGCTACGACGTCGGCGACCAGGTGATCGGAGCAACAATTTCCCAAGCTCGGTCCGCGATCGACGCGCTGGCGGTGATGCACGCCCATTGGTGGGGGCGACCCGAACTCGACGCGATGGATTGGTTACCTGTGCCGAACGCGCCGCAGTACGTAGCCGCGGTGCCGGGGATCTACCGCGCCGGGCTCCCGATCCTCCAGTCGACGTGGGCCGATCGAGTGCCGGCGCAGGCGATCGACGTGGCCCAATCGGTCGAGCCGAAGTTCGAGGAGTTGATGCAGCGAACTGCGACCGGCCCGACGACATTGATCCACACCGACACGCGCCTCGACAACATCTTCTTCTCGAAGACCGACGACAGCGTGGCCTTCATCGACTTCCAGCTCGCGCTCAGGGGGCGAGCGGTTGCTGATGTCGCGTACCTGATCGGCACGAGCGTGCCTCACGATCTCGCCCGCGACAACTGGGAGACCCTCCTGCGCGGTTGGCACGCCAAGGTCGTCACGCTCGGCGTGACCGACTACTCGTTCGACGATGCCATGACGCACTATCGCGAGGCGGCGCTGTACTACCTGTCGGGTGCGATGTCGCTCATCGGCACGTTCGACGCGGGCAACGATCGGGGCGCTGCGATGGTCGACGCCTACTGCACCCGCATCCTGAACCACGTTGTCGACATCGACGCCGTGGCCGTCCTCTGAATCCACCCGAGCCGGCCGACCCATTCCGTTTGTGGCGCGAATTTCATCGGCCGGGTCACCCAGTTCGCGCCGCAAACGATGATGCGTCCGTCAGAAGTAGATGATCTCTTCGGCGTTGGCTTCGGCGACGTCGAGGTCGTCGGTGTAGGCGCCGGTCGAGAGGTACTTCCATCCGCCATCGCACACGATGAAGACGATGACGCCTTCGTCGATCTGGGTGGCCACCTTGACCGCGCCGGCGAGCGCGGCACCCGCCGAGATCCCGGCGAACACACCGCACTCGTTGACGAGGCGACGAGTCCACTCGATCGACTCGCGGGGACGCACGACGCGCTTGCGGTCGAGGATGTCGAAGCCGTTCCAGTTCTCGAACACCGGTGGGATGTAGCCCTCACCGATGTTGCGCAGCCCCTCGACGCGCTCGCCGAGCGGCGGCTCGACTGCGATCACCTGGATGCCGGGGTTCTGCTCCTTGAAGTAGCGACCGCAGCCCATCAGCGTTCCGCTCGTGCCGAGCCCGGCGACGAAGTGGGTCATCTCGGGGGCGTCTCGCAGGATCTCGGGACCGGTGCCCTCGTAGTGGGCGCGGGGGTTGGCGTCGTTGGCGTACTGGTACGGGAAGTACCACTCGGGATGCTGCGCCGCCAGGTCGAGTGCACGGGCGACGGCACCGTTCGAGCCCTCCTC
>JBGTEH010000062.1:0-3383 GCA_041747915.1 Ilumatobacteraceae bacterium | reverse complement strand
CGAAGCGTGCGAGCCGTCACGGCCGAGCGGCGATGATCGAGACAATCACGGTCACCGACGCGTCGTTGGTGATGTCGAAGACCACGAGATGCGAGGGTGACTCGCCGCGGACGACGAACTCGACTGCGGCTGCGCTCAACCCGTTGACCATCGCTGTGACGTCGGCTTCGCGCTGAGCCGCTTCCTGGGCAGCGAGTTCAGGCTCGACCGGGAGGATCTCGGGTTGCACACTGCTGTCTGGGGTGCGTTGGGTCGTGATCTTCAGAACCGGAATCCGGTGCGGTTCCCGGTCTGCACCTGCACGGGCGTGTTCATGCGGGTTGGTCGATGCTGACGATGGTGCCGTTGTCGTAGGTGAGCAGGAAGCCGAATCCACTGCTGAATGCGAACCCGTCCGGTGATGTTGCTGCGGGTGGGTTCCCGGTGAACAGCGAGCGGAGTTCGACCCCTGAGATGCGGTAGCTCGGATCACTGTTCGCGTCGCGGACGGTGATGGGCACGTCGGCGACGTCGATGTCGACCCGTGCTGTGGGTGCGTCGAGGTCGATCCCGAACGGGGTACAGACGGACTCGGCGCCGGAACCGAACCGGTCCGCGCAGTCCTGTCCGGAGAAGATCTGGACGACGTCGAAACGAAGGCTCTGCGGAGGTTGCGGGAGCGGGCCCTCGTGGAGAAACGCGAAGTAGACACCGTCGAACGCATCGACGTCGGTGTCGACGGGTTGGGTCGTCGCTGGCAATGCGGGCGTTGCGACGACTTCGTAGTCCGCGCCGATCGGATCGGATGGTTCGACGAGCACGCTCGGTCCGGTGTCTGGTGTGACAGCGATGTCGGCTTGCGCCTCGTTGGTCGGTGACGTCGCCACGCTCGTCGATCGCGGCGGGTCGACGAGCGCTGGTTCGCTCGTGGTCGGTCGATCTCCCAGCGTTGCGAGCGCCGCGACACCGCCGAACACGGTGATCACCGCGGCGGCAATCGCCATGAGTCTGCGACTCGAGTCGTTGCGGCGATGCGCACTCTCGGGCGGAGTTACGTCGAAACGTGGCGGCGGTGGTGCGGCGGCGACGAGTTCGTCGAATGCGCGCTTGATTTCGAGGTCGAGTGATGTGGTCACAGCAGGGCCTTCATGAGGTTGCGGGCGGTATGGGCTTCGCGTTGCACGGTCCGAGTCGAGAGTCCGAGTCGGTCAGCGGTGGAGGTCACGTCGAGATCGAGCCAGTAGATGCAGAACAGCACGGCACGTTGGCGAGCCGTGAGCGACCGCATCACGGACAACACCCCGGGGCGGATTGCCAAGTCGGCTGCTGCGGACTCCTCACGGGCGGCGAGTTCTCGGCGTTCGCGGCGGCTTCTCGCTCGGTGGCGGTCTCGGACCTGGTTGAGTACCACTCGGTACAGGTATGCGCGGCGGTCTTCGACAGTTGCCCACTTCGGCGAGGTGAGCACGGACACGAACGCCTCAGCGACGATGTCGTCGGCGTCGATGGGTCCGGCGATCGCGGCGGCGTAGCGGGTCAGCTCCGCTGCGTATGTCTCGTAGATCCCTTCGTCGGCAGTCACCGCGGTTGTTCGTCTCGTCGCCATCATCCTTGTAACGACGCCGGTGGGGAAACGGCGCCAAGGTTCTCGACGCAAGTCGAACGCGCCGTCAAGCCGTGCGGCTTCTTGCACGGGGCGCGGCGTCGGCTTGAAGCTTCGTTGAGGTGGCAATGCCGGTGCGAGAAACGCGAATGCGCCGAGACGCCAGAGTGTCCGATCAGTTCCGTCGCACCGAACCGGGTAAGCACGCGACAGGTGGTTCCGAGCCACCCTGGTCGAGGCGGAACGGCGGGTACTCGTCCGTCATCAGCGCGACGTAGGCGATGACTCGGTACGTCCAGCGCATCACCCCCACGATCAGGTCGTACAACCCAGCCGGGTAGCGCCCGGTGAAGAGGAGGATGATCACCGCGATCATGAGCACCAGCCCGAGCAACCCGCCGCTGAACACGAAGAGCGCCCAATCGTCGGTTCCGCCGGTGCCCAAACTGGCCGTCAATGCCCACACGATGACGAGGTGCGGAATCGCGAGAAGCCATGACTTGACCAGCACGAGACCCCGTGACGAGTGCTCCGGGTAGGCCACATCGAGACTTGCTGGATACTCCTCGGCGTTGAGGGTGAAGGGCGGATAGCGGTCCGTCCCGAGCACGTGGGTCGCGTAATACGCCACCCGCCAACTCCATCGCAACACGCCAACGTTGAACTCGAAGATGGAGCGCGGATACCGACCCGTGAACAGGATTGAGAAGAATGCAACGAAGGTGAGAACCACGAAGGCGACCCAGAGGAACACGAGCACGACGAAGTGAGGGATGGCCAGGAACCACTTCACCAGCCATTTCCAGCGGCTCAGGCCGGGGTCGAGATAGCCCTCGAGGCGCAACGGATAGGCCACGAACGATGTCTGTGGCGCAACAGGCTGGGCCGCTCCGATGGGCAGTGGGACAACTGCGTCGGAGGCCACCTGGGCTCGGCCAACGCCGCCGATGATCATCGCCGCTGCACCGGCGAGAAGCACGATACCCCCGATCACCAGACCGATCGCGATCGGAACGAGATACTCGACCTGACCGCCGAGTTCGATGTCGGCGACGACGTTGGTTGTCGCATCTGCGTTCATCACGACGATCGCCCATTTGCCGGGCTCGAGGTCCCACGTGAGGCTGTGGCTGGCCTCGCCTGATGCCTGAGCAACCCAGAATGCCTGATCGGCGGGAGGTGCTGGCGTGGAGGTCCCACCCGCGTTCTCCCGGAGGTAGTCGACCGAGGATCGATGGAAGTCCGGGTCGGTAATGACGTCGTGTGGAATATCGGCGAGATAGGCCTCCACGTCGGATTCAGGACCGATGCCGACGAATACGGGGCGGGCATCGGCGTTGTCGACATTGATCCGAACCGTCGCAAGGTCGCGGTCGGCCCACCAATCATCGGGGCCTGGCTGACCGAGGTCGATCTTGTCCGAGGTCAGCGCAAAACTGTCCGTCTCGAACCGCTCGTTGGATGTCGTGAAGAAGCCGGCATCGTCGCGCTGGGTCTCGTACGCCCAACCGATGCTTGCTCCCGCAGCGAACAGTCCCAAGCCGATCATCGCGATGATCGACGCCAGGACAAGCGAGATGACGCGTCGTGGTTTCATGAAGAGACTCCTTCTGTCGTGGCTGATCGCCTGTCAGGGATTCTTCGTTGTCGCGTACTTGACGTTGTCGAGGTCGGGCTGCTGGCCAGCGAGGGTCGCCCGAGCTTCGGGGTCGGCCTCGAGCGTGTCGCGAAGGAACGCAGTGGTGTAGTGCGTGACGATGTCGAGAGGCCGTGTGTCCCAGACGGCGTCGGTGCAGATCCC
>JBGTEH010000061.1:0-4991 GCA_041747915.1 Ilumatobacteraceae bacterium | reverse complement strand
ATCTGGTGGGGCTCGGGGTGGGATATCTCCTGTCACCGGCATCTCCGGTGCCGCGCCCGCTTCGCCACCGAGCTCGTTGGTCGGCATTGAGCGCTTCGGTTCCGAGGAGTGGTTCGGTCGTCGGCGGCACGGGGGACGCTTCCGGGATGACGTGACCGCTCATGGCGAGGGTCCTGCGAGTATGGCGGATGGGCTACCAGTCGCTTGGCGGTGTAGGAAGGGGCGCCGATTGCTACCGCGGAGCAGGCATTTCTTTGCGGCAGCGAGAACCGATTGCGCTCGGGCGGTGTCGTTGTAGGTGTGAGGTCGCCGATGTCTGACCATATGAATGCAGCTGCACCATCGGACGACGAGGCGTTCGAAGAGTTCTACAAGCAGCAGCACGTCGACGCCGTGAGACTGGCCGCGTTCTTGTCAGGCGATCGGACGATGTCTGAGGATCTCGCTCAGGAGGCGTTCTTGGGAGTCCAGGCGGCTTTCGGGCGACTCGACAACCCTGCCGGATACTTGCGCACGACGCTCGTCAACCTGTGCCGCAATCAACGACGCGCGAAAGTCCGAGAGGCAGTCAGATTCACACGACACGGTGCGTCGCCCACGACGGTGAGCGACCAGGCCCACGAGCTCGATGCGACACTTCATCGCCTCCCGTACGACGAACGAGCAGTTGTCGTGCTGCGTTACTGGCTCGGTCTGTCCGAGGCTGAGATTGCCGAACACCTCGGGTGTCGACCAGGAACGGTGAAGTCTCGCAATGCCCGTGCATTGAAGAAGATTCGAAAGGAAGTCTCGTGAGCATCGAAGAAGAACTGCCTCGCCTGTTCGACGAACTCGCCGACGACCACATCGTCGGCCCGCCACCAAAACTCGTGCGAGACATCGGTTCCACGGCGTCGAGCGCTCGTGCCCGCCCAGCGCTCCGTGCGACGGCAGCCGTGGCGGCGTGCTCGGTCGTGCTGATCGGCGGCCTCGTCGCGATCGGTACGCGCAACAACGACTCAGCACCGCTGAACTCTCCGAACACGACGCCCTCGGCAAGCTCGCAGTTGGGAACATCGATCCCGTCGGCGCCGGCAACCGACTCGACCCTTGCCGACACCGCCGCCGACGGCGACGCAGGCGAAGCCATCGGACCAAGTCTTGATCTGACCCGGATCGACGCACGCGCAACCGGACAAGGCACAACACATGTCGTACTCGCCTTCGACGGTGACGTACCGAGTACCGACGCTGACCTCGTTGAGGACATCACGACGCCGCCGTCGGATCGCGTCGGCTACCTGACCCAATCCTCACCGAGCGGCATTTTGGTCTGCGGGAGTACGCACTCGTTTCCCTCGCCAGGAAACCGAACCGTCGACATCTTCGTACCGGGCGATTGGTTCAGCCCGACATCCTCGATCGACCCACCCATCGAATGGGACCCAGACAGTGTGACGCAAACCAAGATCGTCGTCTGCCCTTCTCAGAACGGAGCGGTACAGATCTCAGTGTGGGGAGCGGCATCAGGACGGGCGCAGGATGTCGAAGTGACGGTGGACGCTCGCACCATCATCGTCGACATCGCCGCCGACCCCGCGAACCCCCCGGACTATCTCAACAGCGGCGTCGTCGGTCCCGTGATGCGTCACCCTCAACGAGCAGAGATCGGCGAGGACCAGCTGGACGCCGAGGTGCGTGGTGTTCTCGAACTCGAGCAGGACTGTCTCTATGTTGCCCTCGACGAGGTCGGCGAGCGGTACCCGATCCTGTGGCCATCCTCGACAACTTGGAATCCTGGCACCAACACGGTCGTCTTGCCGTCGGGCCAATCGATCGCCATCGGCGACAGCGTCTACGGAGGAGGTGGCTACTTCTACGTCGATGACATCGAGCGACTGGCCGGGGAAGAAGCCGCCGAACTCGCCGCCCGGTGTGTCGACAACGACTACGGAGAGATCGCGGTCGTGAACAACGCCGACTTGGCGATCGCGCCCGGCTGACGGACGCATCCGATCAGGGCACCTCCGGACAACAGCTGCTCGAGCGACACCCACCTGCCGTTCGAGAACACTCGATAACACCGACCTGCAACCCGCTCTCGCAGCATCGATTCGCGCCGCATCGCGGCCCAACCCGTGCACCCGATAAGCCGGGCAGTTCTGAGAATCCGGCGGCAGCCGGCGATGGCATGATGGGTCCGTGCGATACACAGTCGTGTTCGCGACGGTCACGGTCCTGGCGTCGGCTTGTACGTCCGACGGTGGCTCGACGTCGCAGATCAGTTCTGAGGTCTCCATCGAGACGTCAGACGTGTCCGGCTCACCCGCATCAACGAGCCCACTCACGACAACGACCACAACCCCAGCACCGACCTCGACGACTACCTCCACCACGGCTCCCATTTCCACGTCGACGACCTCGACAACTACGCCTGCGCCGACCGGAGTTACGCGCCCGTTCGTGGATCCGTCGATCTGTGTAGCGACGAGCCGGTGGGGTGGCGAATGGAACGACGGGTCCGACGGCGGGTCGAACGGCGTGGCGTGGAACCTATTCGCCCGATCGAGCACCGGTCCCATCTCGATTCAGATCATCGGAGATCGCGCCCGTGGACCCACCGGGCCGTATGCAATGGTGCTCCGCTACGTCGACCGACGAGCTGGTGTGGAGAATCGTGAGACCGAGGTCATCGGGGACTTCGCTGTTGCTCTTGACATAGTCCCGAACGGAAACGCCCACGCGTTCTGGAACCTCGACGACGACGGCGAGGGCTACTTGAGGTCGCGGGGACTTGATCGCGACACGGTCGTTGGCATTCTCGAGGGCTTGACGGTTCGCGACGAATCAGACGACCGCGGCGGGTTCGACTTCGCGCCGCCGGCTGAGACCTCGAACGGTGTCGAACTCCTTCACGAGGGGATCTGGGGGACCTACAGCGGTTCGTATGCGGCGATCGAGTGCATGTCACCTGACGGTGAAGCGATCTATCGCATTGGCGCGACCCATGGCGTCGTCGACCCGATCGTCGAGTACGCCTTCGTCAGCGATCGCCCTCCACCGCTCGAGGTCGGATATCGAGAGGGCTCGCTGATCGTGATCGACGGATTCGGGGACCGGCCAGACGCACCAAAGGTCGACGACGTCCACAACGCGGACGAAGCGACCTGGGCCGCGATCCCGCCGAACGACTGAGGGGTGAGCGAGCACGTTGTCAAGCCGTCGCTGCCGAACGGAGGCGTCAAGAGTCGCACACTTCGACCCGCAGAATCACCAACTCTGCGGTCCAACCCGCGCCGCATCGCGGCCCAACCGTGGCGCCGCAGTATCACGGGCAGGGACCGAGGGTCATTGCGAAGTGGGTGTCGGTGTCGTCGCGTCGGATCTCGACGAACCCGCACGACCTGTACAGCGCGATCGCGCTCTCCCATGGTGTGTCGGTGAGAACCTGCAGCTCTTGGACGTTCCGCCGGCAGGCTCTCGCAACGAGTTCGTCCACGACCAATCGGCCCAGCCCTTCACGGCGACGGTGCGCAGCAACTGACATCCTCACGATTCGTGCCTGTCCTGGTCGTTCGAAGAGCAGCGTTCCGGTGGCCACAATCTGACCGGACAGCTCAGCGACGACAACGTCGGCCCCTCGATCGAGGTAGCTCTCGGCGATGTCATCGAGGTCCGGATTGAACGCCTCGACGAACGCTGAGCCCCAACGCTCGCGGAGACCATCGAGCACGAGGTCTCGTACGGCCGCCTGGTCGTCCGCACGGAAGTCCCGTATCACACCGACAGCTCAGCACATCTCGGACACTCGAGACGTCGCGCCAGCACTTCGCCCCGCAGAATTCTGAGTAAGGCCACTGTCCGCACCGCACTGCGAGGGCCCTTCCCGAGCACCCGGTAATCCCAGTTGATTGGACCAGGAGTCCTCGGCTTCCGCGACGGGTGCTGGGGTGTTCAGAGAACAGGAAGCGCGCCAACCTCACCGCGATATAGGGCTCGGATCATTGCAGAGCCACCAAACCGTTGCCTTCCGATCTCAGCGCCGCAACTGATGACGAGTGCGTCTGCGTCGGGAGCGTTCGGCCACGGCTCAACGCCGAGCGACCGGGCAAGATCGTCGAGATGCACGACCTGTTCAACGACGCGAGTCCACAGGTAGTCGTCCAGGCGCATCACTCGGCCAGCAAAGACAGTGATACGACGATCAACGTCCTGGTTCACCAACACTTCTTTAAGCTCCACAAGGCGGTCGGTGAGCTGGGCGACGACCATCTCGTGTCCGTCTGCCGCGATCGCCGATCCTCGTTCGCGTATGTTGGCGTGGTCTTCTTTGGTCAGTGTCGTGGCGACTGCGGCGAAGTACTCAGCGGCGGTTTCGAAGTCGATCGGCCCGTCTGGCACTCCAGCGTTCAAGTAGTCGCCAACAACCCAGACCGACCCGCGGGCCAGGTGTCCGGCGAGCGAGCCGATCGTCTGGTCCTCGAGGACCGATTCGTGATTCCAGGAATCGGCAACTCGGGGATCGCTCACTGCGGAAAGAACGACCGATGCATTGGCCAGGAAGAGCTCTCTCACGATGGAGAATCTATGCAACTTGGGCGACCCGGCGGACCGCTCGGCAACCGCGCACATATTCCCGACCGGCCATCACCAGACAGCGCAAGAGTTCGGCCCCACTGCGGTGCCACGAAATCACGGTCGGGTCCGACTCCGCACGGAGTGTTCTGGTCGACGATCTGATCGCCTTCCGTGGTCAAGCGCGCTGATCGGGATGTGCCGATCTGAGCGGTCGATGGGTGTTCTCGACGCTGTTGTTATACGCCGTTGGTATACCTCGCTAGGTGACCACCGACGGCGGTTCAGTCGTCGGCGCGCGGTGATTGTTCCAAGGCGGTGACGGTGGCGACGAAGTCTTCTCGGCTCGCGAAGCTGGTACCGACGGCTTGGAGTACCCAGTCGCTTCCTGGTTCGAGGAGCGCGTCGAGTTGGAATCCGCCGATGGTCGCAAGGGC
>JBGTEH010000060.1:0-1750 GCA_041747915.1 Ilumatobacteraceae bacterium | reverse complement strand
GCGAGTCTGGCGCAGAGGGAGCCAGTGCCACAGGTGCCTGTCGGGCAATCAGGTCTCCTGCGCCGATGTCCACCTCGATGATCACTCGCTCGGGAGCGGTGACGCCGAACACGTCGGCCGCTGCGCTGCTGGTGATGATGATCGCGCCGAGAAAGCCAGGATCGCGTATCGCTTCGTCGACGATGCCGATCACCGAGAAGAAGGTGTCACCGATGTACAGGCCCGGTTGTACGTCGAGCCGCTCGATGCCGAGGCGTTGCGCCAGGTTGACCCCGATGATCGCGACCCGGTCGGCGCGGTCGATGTGGCCTTGGTCGAACCATCGACCGGCGGCGATGTGGCCGCGTACCGCGGCGAGGATTCCCGCCGACCCGGCGAGCACCGGCACCGTGTACTCGTAGTTCCCCCTTGGATCGATCACTGGGACGGTGCGCACGCTGCCCGGATTGACCACGTCGGCCACCGCCCCGGAGGCCACCACGCCATTGAGGCGGTCAAGCCGCGTCTCGACCGCCCACGGCAGGCGCCCGCCACCCATGTCGTTGTTCCCCGATGATCGTGCGGTGACGATGACCTGGCTCGCACGGAGTTCGTCGAACTGGTCGATGATCTGGCTCCCCGCCGTGCGTGACAAGCCGAGGGTGACGATCAGCGACGCGAGGCCCAGCACAGTGCCAAGCGTCGTGAGCATCGACCGCGTCGGCCGGGCGAAGATGCCTGCGAGCAACTCGTCGAGAGCATCACCGAGCCGGAACTTGCTCCTCCGGATTGGACGGCTCATGTTCGACTCAGCCCTCACGTCGCCGACGGTTCCAGTGTGGTGAGTTGGCCGTCGACGATTCGGACTCGCCGTTCGGCGCGTTCGGCAACCTGGCGGTCGTGGGTGATGACGCATACGGTGAGCCCATCCGCGACGAGTTCGTCGAAGAGCGCGAGGACCGACGCGGTGGTGACGGAGTCGAGGTTTCCGGTCGGCTCGTCACACAACAGCACCGACGGTCGAACAGCCAGCGCGCGTGCGACTGCCACGCGTTGGCGCTCACCGCCTGACAGTCTGTCCGGTCGGAATGTCGCCCGGTGCAGCATGCCCACGCGGTCGAGTGCCGTCAGTGCCCTGGCCCTGCGTTCCAAGCGTTTGATGCCCTGATACATGCCTCCGAACATCACGTTCTCGAGAGCGGTGCGGTGGTCGAGGAGATGGAACGATTGAAAGACGAACCCGAGTCGCTCGGCCCGGAGTCCGGCACGTTCCGCGTCGGTGAGCCGGCTCACGTCGCGTCCGTCGAGGCGATACGAGCCGCTCGTGGGTCGATCGAGGAGTCCGAGCACGTTCAGCAGGGTCGATTTGCCCGATCCAGACGGGCCGACGATTGCGAGGTGGTCGCCCTCACGCACTGTGAGGTCGACATTGCGGAGTGCAGAGACCGGCGGCGTGCTGGGAAAGACTCGCCATACATCGGTGAGTTCGATCACCGGTGCGGTGTCCTCCTCGCCGCTGACCGTGCTCGTCTTCATCGGCTCGTCTTCATCGGCTCGTGTTCATCCGGCGAGTTCGGGGAACTCGGTCATGATCCGGTCGACGACTTCAACTTCGAGTTCGCGCCTGATGTCGGCGAGTTCCGCCTCGTCCTGGCACGCTTGGTCTGCGGTCCAGAGCTCGACTTCGATCGCGGTCAGTCGGTCGATTTCGTCACCGGGGATCTCGGCGGGTTCTCCGAGGTAGATCACGCCGGAGCCGTCTTGGTTCTGC
>JBGTEH010000059.1:0-2059 GCA_041747915.1 Ilumatobacteraceae bacterium | reverse complement strand
CGCCGACCTGATCGGGCCGGCGTTCACCGAGAATTCATCTACTGCTCGCCTGTTGTCCATCGGAGTGCACCCATCGCATCACCGCGGGCGGCCATCGTTGTCACATGTCGCCGGCCGATGTCGTAGTCTCGATGGAGTACTGCCTGACCGAGGTGTGGGCGGTACTGCCCGAGCGAGTCGTCGAACGCGCCACGATCGTGGTCGAAGACGGTCTGATCGTCAGCGTGGTCGAAAATGGGCCCGCCACCCCTGGTGCCTTCTCCGGGCGAGGCGGCGTGTGCATCCCCGGGATCGTCGACGCACACAACGTGTCCAACCTCGAATACTCGGAGGCCTCGACCGGGGTCACGACGCAGCTCCACGCTCTTCGCCGGAGTGCTGCTGGCGACAACGGTGACACGACGCTCGCGCAGGTTCTCTGTGAACGTGTCGACGCCAATCGATCCATGGGCAGCACCGATCATCGTCCGATTCTCGTGGTCGACCTCGATGACCATTCGGGTCTGGCCGAGGCCGAACGCTGCGCGCGAGCGTGCGTGTCCGAGCGAGGCACGCTGGTTGTCGCCGTGGCCGAACACGACACCACGGCTGGTCGCGACGTTGCGGCCGAGGCGCTCCTCGCATGGTTCACCATCCAGGCTCTCGCTCAACGTCTTCGTCTTCTCGCCATCGCCCCTGCCACCGCCGACGACGTCGATCGCGCCGTCGACTGGGGCGCCACGGCGATCGAATTCCCGACGTCGATCGATGCGGCTCGACGCGCGCACGAGCGCGGGATGCACGTGATCGCGAGCGCTTCCGACGTGGTCATGGCGCCGAGCGTGCCCACAGCGGTGAGTCCGCTCGCGCTGATCGAGCTCGGCCTGTGCGACGCGCTTGCATCGGTCGAGCGCAGCTCGTCGCTCGTCGATGCGGTCTCGCTGCTCGTCTTGCGAGGCATCTGCGATCTGCGCAGCGCAGTGCGCCTCGTGACGTCGAATCCGGCAGAGGTCACGGGTCTCACCGATCGGG
Source organism: Ilumatobacteraceae bacterium (assembly GCA_041747915.1). GTDB lineage: Bacteria > Actinomycetota > Acidimicrobiia > Acidimicrobiales > Ilumatobacteraceae > Sva-07. Next base: position 1,048 of record JBGTEH010000059.1, on the reverse strand, counting down.
GACGTCTGGCGAGCGGACTACGCGGTGATCTGGTCCTCCTGCATCCCGACCGCGAGCGGTTCCGGGTTCGTCATTCGTTTCGCGCTGGAGTGGCCGAGCCGGCGCACCTCGCCAGTTGAGGGCGAGCGTGATCGCAGTGCCACCCAACGCATACAGTCCGCCTGTGCCCCCTCGTCATCCGTATCTCGACTGGCCGGGACCGATCCCGTTCGCGCATCGGGGCGGCACCAGCAGCGCTCCGGAGAACACGCTGGCTGCCTTCGAGCACGCTGTCGAACTCGGATACCGCTACCTCGAGACCGACGTTCACCTCACCGTTGACGGTGTATTGGTCGCGTTCCACGATGCGGACCTCGAACGAACCTGCGGGGTCGCCGTCACGATCGCCGAATGCACCTGGGCTGAACTCACCGAGCTGCGCGTCGACGGCCGCGAACCGATCCCATCGATGATCGAGCTGCTCGACGCCTTTCCCGCGGCGCGGTTCAACATCGACTGCAAGTCGGACGCCGCAGCGCCAGCACTCGTCGGACTGGTTCGCGATCGCGAGCTACTCAGTCGCGTGTGCATCGGCTCGTTCAGCCATGCCCGGATCACGAAGCTGCGCTCGCTGCTGGGACGCGCGCTACTCACCTGCATGAGCCCACGCGAGACCACACGACTACGCATCACCGGGCGGGTTTCCGGCGATGCGCAGCGCGTCGCGCAGGTGCCGGTCACGGTGAGCAGGTCGGGGGTGGGGCGCCACATCACGCTGGTCAACGAGCGCTTCGTGGCAGCAGCACAGCGCCGATCCGGTGGTGTCCACGTGTGGACCATCGACGATCCCGATGAGATGCACCGATTGCTCGAACTCGGCGTCGACGGGATCATGACGGATCATCCAGACGTTCTGCGCAGCGCGCTGATGGAACGCAACGAGTGGTACGTCTGAGCGTCGCGTAGGGTCGCGTCGATGACCGCCCCGACCAGCACCGTACGCGCACCGCGTCACATGGTCGCCAGCGCCGATCACCTCGCCACTGCGGCGGGGATGGAGATGTGGGCA
>JBGTEH010000058.1:0-4937 GCA_041747915.1 Ilumatobacteraceae bacterium | reverse complement strand
GCGCCGAGGGCGCGCCATCGAGAACCGCTCGGCGCGGTCGATGTGCCCATCGCACCATCATCGCCGGTGGCGATGCGCCGACCACCACATGTTTCCGACGAAACTCTTCGGCTCCGGGAATGATTGCGGCCGCAAGCAGGTTGTGAGACTCGATGGGAATCCACCGCCTCAACCACGCTGTGCTCTACGTGCGCGACGTCGCCGTCAGCACCGAGTTCTACGGCGAGGCGCTCGACTTCGACGTACTCACGTCACTTCCTGGTGCTGCGTTCCTGCGGGCACCGGGTTCGACCAACGACCACGATCTCGGGCTGTTCCAGATCGGCGCTCAGGCGTTGCCATCCGATGCGGGGCGCTCGAGCGTCGGCCTCTACCACCTGGCGTGGGAGGTCGACACGCTCGGTGACCTCCAACGCATCGCCGGAGTGCTTCGCGAGCGCGGAGCGCTCGTCGGTGCGAGCGACCACGGCACCACGAAGAGCCTGTACGCCAAGGACCCCGATGGTCTCGAGTTCGAAGTGGTGTGGATCATCCCGGCGCACCTGCAGACCGCCGACGACATCGCTGCACGGACCTCGATCGGCGTCCTCGACCTCGCCGGTGAGATCGAGCGTTTCGGCGCCGACCAACCGGGCGGCCTAGGAATCTCTCGACCCGTTCCATCCCCATCGAGCAACCGGTCCTGACCGGCCGCCCGTTCACCCCACCCCCGAAAGTGACGTGACGACATGAAGATCGACTTCTGGGTCGACCCGGCCTGCCCCTTCTGCTGGACGACTGCCCGCTGGGTCGTCGACGAAGTTCAGCCGCATCGCGACATCGACATCACGTGGCGGCCGATCAGCCTGTTCTTCAAGAACGAGCCGCCGAAGGACTCGCCCTACTACGAGAGAAGCTTCTTCACGCATCGCATGCTGCGCGTGATGGAATCGGTGCGAACCACCGACGGAACCAACGGCGTCTTCAAGCTGTATTGGGAATTGGGTGCGCGCATCCATCACGACAAGGACATGGACTTCACGGCCACCGATGCGCTCACAGCGGTCGGCCTCGACACCTCGCACGCCGCCGCCTTCGACGACGATTCGTGGGATTCGGTGATCCGTTCGGGCATGGACGAGGGGCTCGAACTCGTCGGTAACGACGTCGGAACGCCGATCATCGCGTTCGAGAACTCCGAGGGTGTCACCAATGGATACTTCGGGCCGGTGATCTCGAGAATCCCGTCGACGGAGAAGAGCGTGGCGATGTGGGATGCCCTGGTGGCGATGATGGAGATCGACTCGTTCTTCGAACTCAAGCGCACCCGCACCGATGGCCCTCAGCCCGGTGACCGCCCCCTCCCCCGCTGACCGATCCCCCATCCATCCGTTCGCGGCGCGAATTTGGTGATCCGGTCCACCCGAAGCGCGCCGCAAACGTGAAGGTGAGTCAGTATCGCCGCCCACCACGCGACCCCCATCCATTCCGTTTGCGGCGCGATCTGGGTGGGCCGCCCCACGAAAATCGCGCCGCAAACGGTCTGGTGGGGGTGGTCAGTCGGCGCAGGCGGAGAACAGGCGGGCCTTGAAGGCAGCTTCGTCGACCGACCACAGCACTCGGATGTTCGGATCCGGGCGGCCGAAGCGACGGTCCGGGATCGTGCAGCCGCGGGTCGGGCCGTCCAACCCGACGACGAGCCATTCGTCGGTGACCTCGCCGACGATCGAGTCGTCGAGCGCAACCGCCATGGCGATCGGATCCGGAAGATCGAATCCTGCGAGGCCCGTGTCGATGGCGTACTGATCGACATCGCCGTTGATGTCGATGGCGAACTTCCCGAGCACACCCGCCCTTGCGAGTCGAGCCTGATCATCCGGGGTCATCACAGCGAACAGCCGAGAGATGTTCCAACCGATCATGGTCTTGGCACCAGGCGCCGCGAACACGGCCGTCGCCGCCTCGGGGTCGGCCCACACGTTGTACTCACCCAACGCATCGACATTGCCGACGCCGTCAGGTGAGCCCGCCATCATGTATGTGTGACCGAACTTGGTCAGGAGTTCGGGATCCTCGTCGAGTGCTGCCGCAATGTTCGTGAGCGGCCCGAGCGTCACGAGGTCGTGCCGTCCCGGTTCGGCGGCCGCGATCCGCAACAGTTCGCCGACCGCATCATCCGACAACTCCGTGCGAGAAGCGTCAGGGAGCGCCGCGCCGCCCATGCCGTCCTGACCGTGCACGAACTGTGCGGTGTTCAGCGGACGGTTCAGCGGCTCGGCTCGGCCGGCGTGCACCGGAATGTCGGCACCGCCACACAGGTCGAGCGTCACGATTGCGTTGCGAACACCCAATTCGAGCGGCACGTTTCCCGCAACCACGGTGACCGCCCGAACGTCGACCGACGGTTCCTTCACCGCCAGGACCAAGGCGATCGCATCGTCGGATGCAGTGTCGGTGTCGATCACGATGCTGCGCCGTTGCATCCCCGCAGTCTGGCCGCCCGAAACCGGACGCGGGAGAATCAGATTCCAAGCGCGTCATCGAGCAGCGCCAACTCGAGAGCACCGTCGGTGGCGCGCGCCAGCACCGTGCCCCACACATCGCTGGCCGCCACCGACCAGCCTTCCGGTAGCCGGACCCAGCGTCCTGATCCATCGGGCTCGAGAATCGCTACGACCGGCATGGTGTTCGGCCCGAAGTCGACTCCCGGCGTGGTGTCGGAGCCGATGTTGTCCGAGTACACCACACGTCCACCGCTCGTCGGTGCTGCCGGGCTCGGTCCTTCGTAGGTTCCACCCGAATCCGGCGCGACGTTGATTTCTAGCGTCCAGCCGAGCTCGCTTCCGATCACTCGCACCAACCGATCGTCGCCGTCGAACTGCCGTGAGTCGAGCAGCATCGGTGGCGGATCGTTCCACGTCGTCGACAAGCCCTGCGCGTCGACGTATCCGATCACGTCGGCGTTGAGGACGCGTTCCCGATCGATCACACCATCGGTGCCGTGCCCGAACACCCCCGGCGGGAGTTCGGTGTACATGACTGCACCCAGTTCCGATTCGGCAAGCACCTGACCCTGCCGTGCTCCGCTCAGCGCAACGGCCACATAGCGAAAGATCGGAGTCTGATCGGGGGGAGGAGGCAGGCGAACATCGCCGAAGCCGTACAGCACATCACCCGGACCGATCACGATCGAATTGAGCGCCTCGGCCAGCTGAACCTGTCGTGTTCCGATCGGCTCACCGGTGCCGATGTCGACGAGCGTCACTGTCGGCTGGTCCGGCTGAGTGACCGCGATCACGTTGTCGCCGATCGCCACGGAGATCGAATTGCCATCGGGGTTCGGGCTCAACGGAATCGACGCGATCACCACCGGGGTGATCATGGGAGGGGGATCGGCGGCATCCACGCTGACCGTCTCGAATGTGAACGCCGGCGGGGCCACGCCGGTCGACGAGGGCGACGCGGTGAGCGTGGACGTGGTCTGAGTCGGCTCCGACGACGTGGCTGTTGTCGGAACGGGTTCGACGGCCGGCGGCGCCGAACTCGGATCTGTCGCTATGGCATCGGTCGGCGACGGGGTGGTGCGAATGGAACCGCCGTCGGTACGGGTGATCAGAACGCCGACGGCCACCAAAACAACGACCGACGCTGCCGCACCCACCATCCATGCCGATCGCCACGTTCGCGCCGGTGCCGATTCGTCGTCGCCGGTCTCGCCGGCGGCGATGCGAGCATCCACGGCGGCTCGGTCGGCGACGACATCCAGCCGAGCCGACACATCCGAACGATGGGCGTCGGCAAGCCTGCGAAGTTCGAGCTCGTTCATGTCGAGGCCCCTCGCTGTTCGATGATCGGTTGGTGCGACTGCAGCCGACGGCGGGCTTTGGCGAGCGTCGACTTCACGGTTCCCGTCGATACGTCGAGAGCGTCAGCAATTTCTCCCACCGCCAGATCATCGGCGTAGTAGAGAGTCGCAACCAGACGCTGACGGGGTGTGAGCGGCGCCATCAATTCGACCCAGGGCGTCGACCGCACAGATTCGGTCGTGGCGGACGCGGAACCGAGCCGTTCGAGAGCTGAACGCTCGGCCGTGCGAGAACGATGGTGGTCGATCAACAGGTTGCTCATCACCCGCCTGAGCCAGGCCGCAGGTACGTCGTATCGCCGCACTTCTTCCCACCGGTGATGGGCACGGATCATCGACTCTTGCGCCAGTTCCCGCGCCACCTCGTGGTCGCCCGACACCGACACGCCGAGCGCGACAAGCTTCGGATACTGCTCGACGAACAGCTCGTCGAAGTCTGCCGCCATCACGCTCACATCATGTACACGCTTCGTCGGCCGATCCGGTTGCCGATGAATCGTGAGAATGATGTGACCGCCCTCCTCCGTTGTCAGCCGACCGGAGCCTCCTCGCTGAACCGGTGGAGCCACACCGGCGCCTGGACGCCCTTGACGCGAGTCGGGCCGACCGGCGTGAAACGCAACGCGTACGGGTGGTCGAGAGCGTCGAGGACCGACTCCGAAACGAGCAGTTCGCCGGGACCCGCGAGGTCAGCGATACGCGATGCGATGTTGACGGTTTGGCCCACGAAGTCGGAGCCGCGAGCAACCACCTCGCCGCAGTGGATGCCCATCCGTACGCCGAGCGGGAACCTGGCGTGCTCCGAGTCCATGGCGTCCTGGATCCGGGCCGCCGCCTCGACGGCGCCGCCGGCCGCGCTGAACCAGATCATGAGGCCGTCGCCGAGCTCCTTGACGATGCGACCGTCGATGCCCGACAACGAACGGCACACGATGTCGGTCTGGCGATCCAGCACAGCGACGGCGGCGAGGTCGCCCTCGGCATCGGTGAACTCGGTGAATCCGACCAGGTCGGTGAACAGCACGGCGGCCGACGAGCTGACGTCGCCGACTCTGTTCATCGGTTGACGACGGTGACTCGGCCGCTCACCGAT
>JBGTEH010000057.1:0-4768 GCA_041747915.1 Ilumatobacteraceae bacterium | reverse complement strand
GCATCAGCCTGATCGGCAACACGTCCAGGACGTGGGTCTACCCCCGTCCTGCTCGCCGTTCTCGGTGATCGCCAAGCGATCGTTACCCAAGCTGTCGTCTCCGGCGTGGCCATCATCACGCTCGCCGTTGCGATCGGCTCGACGGTGGGCGACCCACGTGTCCGCTACGCGGTCATGACCGTCGTCGGCGGTGTCATCCTCGGGGACGGTGGTGTCTTTGGCAGTTGTTCTGGGACTTCCAGATGGGCGAGGCGTTGGCGTTCGGCCTTGCACCGCGTCTCACCGCTTGGGACGTGGTGATCTTGACGGAATCGCTCGCTGTGTCATTGACTGCGCTCCTCGTTGCTACCCTGATCTCGAGCGGGTCCCGTGGTGGGCATTCTGCACCCTCTTAACGGTATGGCTGTTCTAGCGAGACGCTCACCTCTTCACCGGGATCCTGGTCCTCGTCGGATTGTTCGTCTACGCAGCCCGGACCCGAGATTGGGTCGTGCCGGCCGTGTGCGCCGGCCTTGTTGTCTGGGCCTGCGTGCCATGCGTGCAGCTGAGTAGCTTCTCCTTTATGGCGACGACGAACGTGGCGGGGCCGCCAACGAGAGCTTGGTTACGGCCCGATCGCCATCTGCTGCCACTCGCGGCTGCGGCGGCGACCACTCTGTTGGGGTTGTCACGGGTCAATGACCAGCCGTTCTGGTACGACGAAGCTGCGACGGCTCGCGTGGTCGATCGGGGGCTGGACGGGTTTGTCGACGTCATCACGACGCAAGAGGCGGGCCAAGGACCGTACTACGTCGGACTGTGGATTTGGACACGTGTGTCGCACGATGACGCATGGATCAGGCTGTTCAGCGTGGCGGGCGCCGCAATCGCAGCCGCAGCTATCGTCCGATACGCCGTTGGTCGGTTCGGCTGGTGGGTTGGCGCTGCGACAGCGCTTCTGCTCGTGACGCATCCTTTCTTCCTCCGCTACCTCACCGAGGCGCGGGGCTACTCGTGGATGATGGTTACGGGCGTGGCCGTCGTCGTCTTGCACGATCGGCTTGCTCGGTCGCCCACCCAACGCACCGCTCTCGGTCTGGGGGCCACAGCTGGGATCGGGCTGGCTCTGAATCCCCTCTTTGTTCTGCTGATCGCAGCAACGTTCGTATTTCCGGTAGATCGTGCCGAAGGCTTCTGGCGAGCTTGCGGGACGGTACTCACGGCTGCGGCGGCGATCTTTGCCTGCTTCGTTCCGGCGATGCTGGCACGACCTGATCAAATCGACTGGATTCGGCCCGTCACCGTCGAAGAGTTCCGCACCGTCACACTCGAGTTTCTAGGCGGCTCAATTCTCGCCTGGGTTGTGCTGATTGGGATCCTGGCAGCCCTCACGCTCGCGGTCCGCCGCTCCGGGAACCTGACGCTTGGTCGCAGCTTGTTGATTGCGATCGGATACCCAGTAGGTGTGCTTCTGTTCTCGGCCGTGGTGCGCCCGCTGTGGTTGGCGCGATACATGGCACCGGCATTCCCGTTTCTCGTGCTGGGCGCGTCAGCGGGTCTGATCGCGCTGACCGAGATCGTGTCTTCCCGTCCGGTCGTCAAGATCGCGCTTGCGTGTGGTCTGGCTGGTGTCGGCATCGCCGCGTCCAATCCACTCGTCGATCAGACGCGTGGAGCCACCGGTAGAGAGACCATCGACTACCTCCTCATGAAGGCCTCTGACGACACTGTGATCATCACGAACGCGCCAGTCACCGAGGTACTTCACTTCCTCGGCTACCGGCCCGATCTCGACGTCGCAGCGCTTCCCGATGACGACCACGAACTCGACCCACTTCGCCGCGACTGGTCGGAGATCGCAAACGAGGTCGCCGATGCGGAACGGGTTGAACTCGTGTACTACACGGCATGGCCGGCCTCGGATGACGTCTTCGCATTCGTGGAGTCGCGTGACGTGCAGCACATCGAAACGTTTGGCATGTACGAGGTCTGGACCCTGGTGCCGCGTTCGTGATCGAGGTTCAGCACTGAATCCCGAGCGCGCAGAGTCGTCCTTTGGCCCTCCGCTCGAGCTGCTCGTCACCGGTGCGGAGGCCGACGATCTCCAGAATCTGCCATGACATCACGTGGTTCGGTTCGTTCACGAGGCTGCGCTCGGCCGCTGCACGTGCCTCGTCGAAGCGTTCGAGGCGCACGAAGAGCAGCGCACGCTTGGCCCTCCAGTACGGAAATTCGGGTTCCGCTTCGACGACTCTGTCCGCCCAGAAGAGCGCATCGGCGGCCATCGGATCGTTGGGTCCCTCGACTCGGTCGAACCGCCCGAACATTGCGCTGGCCGCCGAAGGGTCTCCGATGAGCCATGGCTCGGCGATGGAGAAGGTCTGCTGATCGGGCCGTGCGTTCGTCAGCCTTCCGTATAGCCGTGCGTCGCTCCAGACGTACGAGGCGCACAGCGCGACCCCGACGACCGTCGCCCCCACCAAGGTGGAGCGGAGCCGATAGGACGGAGCGGAGCCGACCGAGAGGTTCGTCGAGGCCGCGCCCAGGAGCAGCATGGCGACCGGAGCCGTATGGACTGTCGCAGGCTCGAACAACCACCCAACCGCTATTGCAGAGCATCCCCAGGCCAGCGGGCCGCGAGCATCGCCCAGCTGCACTGCGACGAAGGCCAGAACGAGAAACAGCCCGATCACCCCCGTTACGACCAACAACTCCAAACCGACGTTGTGCACGTCGAGCCAAGCGCCGCTCTGGTCGTCGGGAAACCGCTGGACCCACGCAGGCGTGTAGTGACTCTGAGTGGCGATCCTGGATCGGCCTGGGCCGGCACCAAGGATTGGCGCGTCGAGCCACGCTCGTAGGCTGATGCGCCAGAGCATCCATCGATCGTGCATCCCGCTCGAACCCAGCCGCTGGACCGCGCCCTCTTCGCTTCCGATGGCATGATGCGTCAACGCCGACGCCGTGAGTCCCACTAGGACCCCGATGGCCGCCAGCGTGGACGAGCGCGATCGGCCAACAGCGACCACCGCCACCGCGCTGGTGAGTGCGGCGAGGAGTGCGATCCGCGATCCGCTCAACCCGACGAGGAAGGCGAGCGGTGCCATCCATAATCCGACGAGAGTCGTCGGGCGGCGCGACTGGTGCCAACCGACCATCGCGCAGACACCGGCGCACAGCATGCCGAAGTAGATGGGATTGCCGACGAGTGCGACAGGCCGCCCTTGCTCGAGGGTAAGGAACGGGTGGGTCGGATCGGTCAGCAACTGTGCCAGCCCGACCAGACCGCTGACCGCGATCGCAATTCCTGTGACGACCGGCAAGACGGCCCGTCCCCTGCTGCTCACCTGTCGGCCGATCGCCCACGCTGCGAAAGAACCGACGTACACCAACCAGCTCGTCGGGCGCGCCAGCGCTCCGAGGAGCGACAGTCGGGGTGCGTCGGACGCGAGTGCTGCGACTGCCGCCCACCCCAGGAAAGCAATCGCAAGTCGCGACGCGGGGTCGCCGTGCCGGGCGGAGCGAACGAGCAGCACGGAACCTGGCCCGACGATGACCAGCATCGCGCCCACCCTCGGAACGTCGAACGGGCTCGTCGACGAGGGCAGGTATGCCGCGACGACGATGACCAGCAGAAGAACCGCCAACCAGTCGACCGCGGACAACCCGAACGGTTTCGTGACAATCCCGTCTACCGACGCGTCGACCCGAGCTTTCACGAGGGACACGATTGCACTTCGCCGCGTGCCCGTTGGAGCGTGCAAAGTCGGCGGTGGGCTTCAGCCACCAATGCTTCGTCGTCGAGCCGGTCTTCGACGTCGACGATGACGTGCAGGGTGCGCTCGTTGAGGGGCTCGATGGCCAGCGCCGTGCGAAGAGACTCGGCGGCGGCGGCGTCCATTCCGAGCCGAAACTCCAGTTCCGCAACGCTTCGGCGGTAGAACGCGAAGTCGGGCTGCAGATCGGCTGCCCGTCGCATCCAGTCGAGTGCCTTCTCGGAGGCTTCTCGGTCACCGTTCCAGTTGATATAGGCCGATGCAGCAGTGTTGGCCGCGACGGGGTCCCATGGCGTCCACGAGGCGGCCGAGGCGACTCGATCCGGATCCTGGGCCGCCTGCGCAGCCTTCATTCGTAGATCAAGCGCCAACAGTGTGAGCCCGAGCACGACGCCGAGCAGAAGCAGAGATCGAGCGACGCTGCCACTTTGCCCATCCGTCCTCGCTGCTCGGTCTGCATCGATCCGATCGTCCGAACCTGGATCAGTGGCGGGGCCGGCGGTGGCCAGCTGTGAGCGCGTCGATGCCAGCCCGAGCGTGAGGCCGACGAGTGAAACGGTCGCGATGTTCGATGGTTGCAGCAACCAGTTCGAGGCCACGACGATTGCGAAGGCGAGGTACGGGCCCGACCCTTCGCGAACTGCGCAATACGCAAAACCCAAGGCGAGAATCAGCCCGAAAGCACCGAACCACACGGCGTTCGCCACGACTATGTTGTGCGCATCGAACCAGATTTGTCCGATGTCGGCCTCGGCATGATTGACGACGAACGCTGGAGAAGTCCGCGCTTGGATGGCACCACGGAAGACAGCGGCTCCCCACCCCAGGAACGGCCTATCGGCGAAGGCTTCAAGACCGTACTTCCATGCCTCGAGCCGCCCAGCGGACTCCGCGCCGATCCGCGCCGTCGAGCCGGTCGTCTCCGTGCTCACGGTCAGCAACAACGCCCCGAGGAGCACGCCACCTACGTAGGATGCCGAGAGGACGACGGCAGCTCTTACCCGTCGGGCCAG
>JBGTEH010000056.1:0-5489 GCA_041747915.1 Ilumatobacteraceae bacterium | reverse complement strand
GTCGCATCAGGACCGCTGCGGCCAGCTTCGTTCCGGCAGCTGTCCGGAACACGATCGAGCTGCCATCGACGACGAAGTTGATCGGAAAGATGTCGGGCTGACCCGCGACGTCGACAGCAAGACGCCCGACACTGGTCCCACGGAGAAGTTCCCAGCACGTCGGTTCATCGAGGACCTCGGAAGGATCGTGATGCGCGTCCATGACTCCATCACACCAGGACAAGGCCGTGATGCACCAGGGCCGAACGGCCTTTCGCTGCGCGATGACTTTCGTGACCGACCGCGACCTCGTCCGTCGGGTCATCGCTCGACGCGTGCCAGCCGACGCACGAATCGACTCAGCGATGTCGTCTCCCGTCGTCACCATCGACGCAGACGCTGATCTCCATGACGTCTTCGCCCTCTTCCGGACGAACGCGGTTCGACGAGTCGCGGTGGTCCGCGGCGAACAATTCGTCGGGATGATGACCGTCGACGACCTCCTCATCGGGATGGCCGGCGCGCTCACCGACCTCGCCCGTCCGGTCATGGCCGAAGTGCTGTTCGGAGGCCACCACGGCGCCCCGCTCCCCGCCACCGTCTGACCCCTCGCGCCCTCCGACCCCGGCCCGCACCCGCCGCCCGTGGGCAGGTGTGGGCACGCGTGCGTTCGTGCCGGGCGATGATGCATGCTCTACAGCGATGGAGATGCTGAGGTGGGGCCGTCTAGGTTGCGCAATTTCTGCCGACGGATCTTGACCTCATTGCTCGCCCGCCGACTCGTGTACTGCGCCGGCACCGGCGACGTTTGCCGATGCGATGACGGTTATGCGAAATCGGATGACACGTTCTGGCCTGACAGACAGCGAATGGCGTCCATCAGATCATCTCGAATCTGTCGACGCCGACGCCGCTGGGTTCCCACGTACGTCGACGGGTCGATCGGCTTCCCGAATCGTGCCACCACGGGATGAAACGGTCGTGGCACCCTGGCGCCGATGGGTTGGACCCGCTCAGTACCGACCAGGCCAATCGGAACGATCATCGCGTTCGTCATCAACGCCAGTTGAGCAACACCGGTCCGACCGCGGTGCAGCAGGCCATCGCGCGAGCGCGTCCCTTCGGGATAGATGCCGAGCATGTCGCCGTGTTCCAGCGCGGCAGCGGCAGTGTCCAACGCGGCCAGCGCCCGGCGGCCGGCGGAGCGCCTGATCGGAATCATCCCCAGCGCCGGAAACACAAACCGTGTCTTCCAGCTCTCGAGATACTCCGCTTTGCCAACGAACCTCGTGCGGCGTGGCACTGACAGGGTCAACACCACCGAGTCGAAGAATGACATGTGGTTCGCCGCCAGGATCACCGGGCCATCCACGGGGACGTTGTCGAGACCCTCGGTTCGCACACGGCAGCCGACACGATAAAGCGGTGACACGACGGCGCGAACCGCACGGTACAACCGATCGCCACCGTGGTTTTGGTGATCATTGGTCGAATCGGGCGGCAGCACAGAAACGGAGTCGGCCGGGAAGGTCGAATTGGATCGTCGGTCTTTGAAATACATCGCAGTCACCTCACTGGTTCAGGACCGAAGCCTCGACCTGGTCCGTCGGCCTACAGGTCCCGAGGACGAACACTCGCCCCCCTGCTCAGTCCAGTATCCACCGCCCAGACCACCCCCGCACCGCACCACCGACAACCAGCCTCTCGATTCCGTCGGACTCATCGACTGCGAGCACCAAGTATCCAGACACCCCCAGGTCAACGGCATCACCGCGCCAAACGAGTCTGCAGCACCGAGGTCGCAGTGACCTGCGGCACAGGGACTCACGTCTCACCGTAATTCGAGGTCGAGAAGGCACGCCACGGTCGCAGGCACGCCTCAAGTCGTCGCTGCAGAGTCGGACTTCCCAGCGCCCTGGACGCACTCCAAGCGCAGGACTCCGACGTCATCGGCGACAACAGGCCCGACCGAGGCCTCGACGCAGACTGCCTCGACAAGTGCCAACTGCAGAACGGTGGGCCGAATCCGTGGCAGGAGTGTTCAAGATCATGAACCCACCAATCGGTGACGAGCCTGGCTCGGGTCCGCCAGCGACATCGAGCTGGCCTCGGGCGCTCAAGTGTGACAATTCCATCTGGTGGTTCGCTCGTCGGACCACCGCGATAATCCCGGGTCGCAGTGCTCCGGTCCGGTGGGACACGAATCGGACACGCGAATTTCAGCCGGCGCCTTTCAGGACACGCAGTTCGTCCGCCGACCGATTGTCGCGCAGAAACTCATCGCCTCGTGGCGAGATAGGTCAGCACGGCAAGGACTCGACGGTGGGCGGTCTGTTCGTGTTCGAGATCGAGCTTGGTGAACACGTTCGAGATGTGCTTCTCGACGGCGCCGAGTGACACCACGAGACGGTCGGCGATCCCGCCGTTCGACAGTCCTTCGGCCATCAGACCCAGTACCTCCAGCTCTCTCGGGGTCAGCCGATCGAGTTCGCTTCCGCGAGCGCTACGTCCGATGATCTGACTGACGACCTCGGCGTCGACCGCGCTCCCGCCGGCGGCAACCCGCCGAACTGATGCGACGAAGTCGTCGATGTCGACCACGCGATCCTTCAAGAGGTAGCCGACCCCCGCGGTGTTGCCGCTCAGCAGGTCTGCTGCGTAGCGCTCCTCCACGTACTGCGACAGCACCAACACCGCAACGCCCGGGTGCTCCAGGCGGATCTGCACCGCTGCCCGGATTCCCTCGTCGGTGTAGGTGGGCGGCATGCGCACGTCGACCAGCGCGATGTCCGGCGAGTGGTCGGCAACGGCGCGGAGCAGCGCGTCAGCGTCACCAACGGCAGCCACCACGTCGACTCCGGCGTCTTCGAGTAGACGCACCACGCCGTCGCGCAGGAGCACGGAGTCGTCGGCGACGACGGCCCGAATCCCGATCCAGCCCTCGTCGCTCCTCACGACATGTCCGCCACGAGCGGCGTTGAGGTAGCGACACGCATGGGGAGCACGGCCACCAGTGTGGTCGGTCCACCCGGAGGGGAATCGATCTTCAGCGTGCCATCGACGCCTTCTACTCGGGCTCGGATGCCGGCCAGCCCGGTGCCGTGGGCGGGGTCGGCGCCGCCGCATCCGTCATCGCGCACGGAGAGACGGATCACTCCTGGGTGATGGGAGGAGTCCTGGCGGACGTGCACCGAGGCGGCACGTGCCTCGGAGTGTTTCAGGATGTTCGCCACGGCTTCGCTCACGATGTAGTAGGCGGTGGCCGCCATGTCGTCGGGCAGTCGCGCGGGCAGGTCGACATCGACATCGATCGGGATCGGTGAGGCCGCCACGATCGCTGAGAGCGCGGCATCGAGGCCCCGGTCGTCGAGCACCGCCGGGTGTAAACCGCGACCGATCACCCGCATCTCACCGATTGCCGCTCGAAGTGTGTGCTTGGCCGCTTCGAGGAGTTCGGCCGCTTCGTGTGGATCCTCGACGAGCTTCACCTGGGCGCGTCCGATGTCGATGCCCAGCGCGACGAGCTGTTGCTGCACGCCGTCGTGGAGGTTGCGTTCGATGCGACGTCGCTCGGCGGCGACCGCTTCGAGGATGTCGTCGCGCTGGGCGGCCAGCTCCTCGACCCGTCCGACCAGTTCGACGGTCGGGTCCGGTCCGAGGAACCAGGCGACGAACGTTGCGTTCGTTCGTGCGATCGCCAGTGTGAGCCTCGGGGCGATCCCGAGGAGCACCACGGCCACCAGCACGTCGAGCAGGTCGGCGCCGCCGAGGTCCGACAACGCGCCGACGATCACCACGACGATCACCGTCCACGGTGCCACCGCCACGGCGAACAGCAGTGGGGCGACCAACAGGAACACGACGACGAAGCCCGCCTGACGCCACCGCTCGGGATCGGCGAGCGTGGTCGTGGTGGAGCGCCCCCACCCTCCCGTCGCTACTCGGTGCGAACGTGGCGCAATCGATCGGCCGATCCAGTCGGCCCGGTGACGTTCGACCGTGGTCATCGCATCGACGAGAGCGAACGTCGGGACGACGAGCAACAGCCCAACGACCACGAACACGAGCCCGAACGCGATCGACATCGCCACCGCCATGGCGACGAACATCACCAGTGCCCACAGCACGCCGACGGCGAGATACCACACCGCGATCCAGGGCCCGCGCTCGGCGAGGGGGCCGAACCACCAGCGCAGCGCTCCGCCCACCGACGCGAATGGCAGCCCGCTGTCGTCGCTGGATGGATTCTCCACGGCGACAGTGTCGCGCCCGACGACCACCGCAGGGTGCACATCGGGTGGTTCCCACGTCGGCAACGTCGAGTTCACGTTGCGCTCCGAAGCGTCTCGGCGAGCGAGCGTCGATCGATTCGCCGGACCATCGATCCCGAGATGGCCATGCACCCGACGATCACGACGACAGCAGCTGCCGGGACCACCGCCGATGCGAACACCATCCCGATCTCGACGGCATCGGCATTCTCGAACGAGGACGTCATCGCGCTGCTGCCGAACCAGCCGGCAACGACACCGAGGGCGATGCCCGCCAGCGCCAATGGCAGCAACTCCGCCGACACCACACGCATGACGTCACGTGAGCGGCCGCCGATCGCGCGAATCGCCGCCAGTTCGTGTCGACGCTCGAAGACGTTGACCGCGACCCCGGATGCGACCGCGAGCCCTGCCACCGACACGACGATCACGCCGATCGCTCCGAAGATGAGGATGAGCGCCTGCCGGCCAGAATCGTCGGCCGTCCACTCGGTCAGCAGGATCGTCGAGGTGAGGGCACCGACACCAACGGTCGGGGCGGAACCTGTGGAGTACACGATGTTGGCCCGGCCCGGTTGGCCGAGATCAGCGGCCAGATCCTCGACATCGAAGAACAGCGTACGACCACGGAGTGGATGCAGCCCGACGACGCGATACGTCGTCGATCCCGTTGCCATCGCCACCGTGAGATCATCGCCCACTTCGGCACCGATGTGGTCGGCGAACCCGGTCGAGACGACCACCTCACCCGCAAAACCGGTGAGCCAGGTGCCGACATCGACCGTGCGATCGATCATCGCGGTGTCGGGCCCCAGTCCTGCGAGATCGACCTCCCAGCCGTCGACGTCGCCGATCGACTCGATCGCCGGCTCCGAGGTCTGATCCCCAGCGATCGTTGCGGCATCGATGTCGAGCCCGTCACCTGCGGCCGTTGTACGACTCGTCCAGGTCCAGGGTTCGTACTCGGCATCGTTGAACGCGTTGATGGTCGTCGTGAGCGAGGCGATGATCAGCAACGCCGCCACCGCTGCCGTGATCTCGGCGAAGATTGCTACCGACCGCGCCCGGCGATGGACCAAGTTGCGCAATGCGGCTCGATCCAACAGGCCGCCGAGCCGGAGGCGCGCAGTGATGCGCTCGGTGCGACGCCTTCCGAACGGCTGGCCGTCGCGGTCGCGCAGCGCGGCGGCAAGCGGCATCCGGGTCACCCGACGGGCGGCGCCGCCAGCGACGATCCGT
>JBGTEH010000055.1:0-16241 GCA_041747915.1 Ilumatobacteraceae bacterium | reverse complement strand
GCGCTCGGGCTCGAACCGGGCGCCGCGTCGGATGCGCCGCACCGGGTGACGGGTGTGCCGGGGCTCGGGGGTGGCGAAGCCCCGGGTGAGCTGTGGGCGTTGATGCTCGACGCCGCTTCGACGTTCGATCGGCTCGTGCGCGAGCAGACCTCGAACGTCAAGCAGGCCGAGGCCATCCTCCAGAATCCCGTCTATCGCGCCATCTCGGGCTCGCTCTCGGGCGCGCAGGAGTACATGGCGATCGAACGATTGCACCAGCTGCACACGAGCGGTGAGTGGGATCTCGTCATCGTCGACACGCCCCCGTCACGACACGCGATCGACCTGCTCGAAGCACCCGACCGTCTGATCGGGTTTCTCAGCCATCCGGTGTATCGCACGCTCACCGCCGGCCAGCGAGCATTCGCCAAGGTCACCAACGCAGCGGCGTCGATGTTCCTGTGGGCCGTTCGTCGCCTCGCCGGACCGCAAATCGTGGAGGACACCGTCGAGTTCTTCCGGTCGCTGGCGAACATCGAACCGGGCCTGCGCCAACGCGCGGGCGAGGTGTCGGTGTTGCTGCGATCCGAGGCTGCCACGTTCGTGGTCGTGTCGAGTCCGCGGGCCGAGGCGATCGGCGAATCGGAACATCTCATCGGGGCATTGCGTGATGGAGACTTCCCCTTTGCCGGCGTCGTCGTCAACCTGATCCATCCGCTCCCGATCGATCTGACGCCGGCCGACCGGGCCGCGCTCGCCGACCTCACAGACGGCGCGCTTGCCGACCATGTTGCGTGGCATGACGAACTGTTGTCACTCGCCGCGGCGGAACGTGACGAACTGGCCGCGTTGGCTGATCTCGCCGAGGATGTGGCTGTCGTGGAACTTCCACTGATGTCTGTCGACGTGCACGACGTCGACGGTCTCGTGGGCCTGGCCGATCGCCTGGTGGGCGCCAACTAACGTCGGGCGGGTGCGCCCTACCCCTGACGATTTCGACGGCTTGACCGACGACCTGTTCGCCCGGGCCGACGGTGTCAGTCTCGCCCTCGTCGTGAAGCAGGGCGGTGACGTCATCGCCGAGCGGTACGGAGTGCAGCCGGAGAACATCTTCCAACCCGAGATCGCCGTCACGGCCGACACGACGCTGACGAGCTGGTCGATGGCCAAGAGCATCACCCACGCTGCGATTGGGCTGCTCGTCGTCGACGGTCTGATCGATGTCGACGCTCCCGCCCCCGTCGCCGAATGGGATGGCACCGACAAGGCCGAGATCACGGTGCTGCACTTGCTCGAGATGCGGTCCGGTCTGCGCTTCGTGGAGGACTACGTCGACGACGGGGTGTCGCATTGCCTCGAGATGCTCTTCGGTGAGAGCGGGCCCAGCCACGGCGCGTACGCAGCGTCGCTCCCGCTCGACCACGCGCCTGGATCGTTCTACAACTACTCGTCGGGCACGACGAACATCCTCTGTCGGATCCTCGGCGACATCGTCAGCGGATCGGATGATCCCGACGAGCGGCGCAGCACCACCGAGGCGTTCCTGCACGAGCGCTTGTTCCGGCCGGTGGGGATGGCGTCGGCCGTCCCGAAGTTCGACGGTGCCGGCGACTTCGTCGGGTCGTCGTACGTGTACGCGAGCGCACGCGACTTCGCCGAGTTCGGCGAGCTGTACCGCCGCGACGGAGTGACGTCGGCGGGCGTTCGGATTCTCCTGGCGGGCTGGGCGCAGCACGCCCGGGGTTTCTCGGCGCTCGACCCCGACAACGGCTGCGAGTACGGCCGGCACTGGTGGATGTGGCCGGAATACCCCGGCAGCCTCGCCTGCCACGGCCACGAGGGCCAGTACATCGTGGTGGTCCCCGATCGTGACCTCGTCGTGGTGCACCTCGGCAAGACGCCCGCAGACTCGTCGGCGGAACTGCGCTCCCGCCTGCGAGACATCATCCGACTCTTCTGAACGATGCTTTGGTAGGAAGGACTGGTGACGGATCGAGCCGAGGGCGATGTGCGCGGAGTGCCCCCATCGCCGGACGGTGTCCACGACACGACTCACGAAATGGATCGGGGAGTGCTGCCGACGGGCGAGTTGCCGACCCTCGTGCGCGCCGAGAAGACCTCGAAGCGGAGGATCCGACCGATTCGGTTGACGATCAAGGCGCTGCTGTTCGTCGTCATCATCGTGTTCATCCTGCCGCCGGTGCTCGGCGGCTTCCGCCAGGCGATCGAGACCGCCAGTGAAGTGAATCCGGGGCTCCTCGCGGGCGGGTTCGTGCTCCAGATTCTTGCTCTGTTCTCGTACTCGCTGCTGACTCGCGCGACCCTCGGTACAGCCGGTCGTCAACTGTCGATGGCGCGGATGTTCCGCATCCAGTTGAGCACCAAGGCGCTGTCGAACATCGTCCCGGGTGGCAACGCCGCAAGCTCGGCGCTGGGGTATCGCCTGCTGACGTTGTCGGGCGTTCGCGGGCCTGACGCCGGGTTCGCGCTCGCCATGGCGGGGATCGGCTCGGCGGTGGTGTTGAACATCATCTTCTGGACGGGCCTGATCATGTCGGTGCCGTTCCGCGGCGTCAACGAGGTTTACAGCCTCGCGGCACTGGCGGGCATCATCATCATCGGTGTTGCCGCCGGTCTGGTGATCGGTGTGATGGACGGTTCCGGTCGCGCGGAACGGCTCCTGCGGTGGATCGCCCGCAGGTTCCGCCTCGACGAGGACAAGTTCGCGGCTGCCCTGCACCAGATTGCCGAGCGGCTGGAGGAATTGGCCGGCGATCGTCAGTTGCTGCGCAAGGTGGTGTTCTGGGCGTCGGCGAACTGGCTGCTCGACGCCGCGTCGTTGTGGGTGTTCGTGCGTGCGTTCGGCGACACGCTGAGCCTCGACGCACTGCTGGTGGCGTTCGGGTTGGCGAACGTTCTCGCGGCGATCCCCATCCTGCCGGGCGGTCTCGGCGTGGTCGACGCGACCTATCTGACGACGCTCGTCGGATTCGGCATTCCCCGACGCGTCGTGGTTGCTGCCATTGGTACGTATCGGCTGGCGCAGTACCTGATGCCGATCGCTCTGGGGGCGCTCGCGTATGGATCGCTGCGCGTCGGTCCGTGGAAGATCGAGAAGCGCGACCGGCTGGTCGGCCTCCGCGACCTCGCGCGTGCGGAATCGGAGAAGGGCGAGTCGCGGATCGACTTCGCGTTGCGATTCGAGGGCAAACGTCCGACCGTCGCCGAGGCAGACGATCCGGCACTGCGAGCCGTCCTCGAGCCGTACGACATCGATGACGACCCTGACGCAGACTCTGCCGACGCCGATGCTGACGTCGCTGACGACAACGCGGCCAGCAACGACTGACGCTTTCATCCGCGACACGATCCAGCGGTACCGTCGCATTCATGACAGTGCACGAACGCCCCTTCGGCCGTTATCTCGAGGACTTCACGCCCGGGGACGTGCTGCGCCATTGGCCGGGCAAGACGATCACCGAGTACGACGACCATCTGTTCTGCATGATCACGATGAACCACCATCCGCTGCACACCAACGACTGGTTCGCAGCCGAATCGGTGCAGGGCCGCAATGTCGTGGTCGGCAACCTTGTCTACAGCCTCGTGCTCGGCATGAGCGTGCCCGATGTCAGTGGAGCGGCGATCGCCAACCTCGAGGTCGAGACGTTGCAGCACAAGTTCCCGACGTTCCATGGCGACACGATCCATGCCGAGACGCGGGTGCTGGCCGTCAAGGAGTCGTCGTCGAAGCCCGATCGCGGGGTGGTGACGGTGGAGACCAAGGGCTTCAATCAGGACGGCAAGGAGGTCTGCTACTTCACGCGCAAAGTGCTGATCTGGAAGCGAGAGTTCGCTCCTGAGCGCAAGCGGCCGTACGACGGCGTCGAGGTGTGGGCCGAGTGATCGCTTGATCGATGCCGGCGCCGTTCTCGGGTGGGGCGCGAGCGACCTGCGCGATCTGCCGTGGCGGCGCGAGCGCGATCCGTGGAGGATCCTCGTCGCCGAGGTGATGCTGCAGCAGACGCGGGTGGATCGCGTGATCCCGAAGTGGACGGCGTTCCTCGACGCGTTCCCGACGCCCGGCGCATGCGCTTCGTCGCCGCTGGCCGATGTGCTGCGCCTGTGGCAGGGTTTGGGGTACCCGCTCCGGGCGAGGAACCTTCAGGGCGCCGCCGGATTGGTCGTGACCCGACACGGCGGACGGATGCCCGACGACCTGGAGTCGCTCTTGGCGCTTCCCGGCATCGGCCCGTACACCGCTCGAGCGGTGCTGGCGTTCGCCTTCGAGCGCGATGTGGCGGTGGTCGACACGAACATCGCTCGGATTCTCGCCCGATCGAGTGGAGAGCGACTGACGGCGCGGCGAGCGCAATCCATCGCCGACTCGCTGGTGCCGACCGGTGATGGCTGGTTGTGGAACCAGGTCTTCATGGACCTCGGAGCAGTGGTGTGTCGGCCCGCTCCACGATGCGCAGCATGCCCGCTGGAGCCGACGTGTGCGTGGGCCATGGCCGGTCATCCAGAACCCGATCCGGCGGTCGGATCGGCAGGGGTGAGCGTGCGCCAAGCGCGGTTCGAGGGCAGCGACCGCCAGGCGCGAGGCCGAGTTCTCGCGAGGCTCGGTGCCGGAGCTCGACCGGTCGGCGACTTCGACGCACGGATCGTCGCCGGCCTCCTCGCCGACCGCTTGGTCGAGCAGCACGGCAACACCCTCACCCTTCCCATGTAACGCTGGTGTCAGACATCAGCGTTACATGGGCGGTTGGCCGTCGGTGGACGGCACCGCGTACGGTTGGGCCGTGCGTCCAGCCAGAGACTTCTATCGTCCACTCGCCGTCGGAGCTCCGGCGCCCCTTCGTGAGATCCCGTTTCCGCCGAGTCGGGTGATCCATTTCTTCGCGCCTTCGAACGAGAAGATGCGCGCCAAGGTTCCCGACATGGCCCCGACGGTCGACATCCTGCTGGCCAATCTCGAAGACGCAGTTCCCGCTGACCAGAAGGAGGCTGCCCGGGCTGGCCTGATCGAGGTGGCGCAGACGGTCGACTTCGGTGACACCCAGTTCTGGACGCGCGTGAACAGCCTCGACTCGCCATGGGGTCTCGACGACCTCACCGCAGCGGTGCTCGAGGCCGGTGACGCGCTCGACGTCATCATGATCCCGAAGGTCGAGGGGCCCGAGGACATCCACTACGTCGATCGCCTGTTGGCGCAACTCGAAGCCAAGGCGCGCCTGGACAGACCGCTGCTCGTGCACGCGATTCTCGAGACCGCTCGGGGCGTGGCCAACGTGGAGGAGATCTGCGCGGCATCGCCGCGCATGCAGGGCCTCTCGCTCGGACCCGCCGATCTCGCCGCCAACCGCCGGATGAAGACGACCCGCGTCGGCGGTGGCCATCCCGGCTATCTCGTCCGCGCGGACCCCGACGCCGCCGACCCCGACGCATCTCGAACGACGTACCAACAGGACCTGTGGCACTACACGATCGCCCGCATGGTCGATGCCTGCGTGATGAACGGGATCCTGCCGTTCTACGGCCCGTTCGGCGACATCGCCGACACCGTTGCCTGCGAGGACCAGTTCCGCAATGCCTATCTGCTCGGTTGCGTCGGAGCGTGGAGCTTGCATCCGGCGCAGATCCCCATCGCCAAGAAGGTCTTCAGCCCGGACCCGGCCGACGTGGCCCACGCGCAGCAGGTGATCGATGCGATGGGCGACGGCACGGGAGCGATCATGCTCGACGGCAAGATGGAAGACGACGCCTCGGTCAAGCAGTGCCACGTGATCGTCGAGTTGGCCAAGGCGCTGGCCGAGCGCGACCCCGACCTCGCCACCGTCTACGGATTCTGACGATGGACTCTGAGGAGCCCACGATGCCCGACGAACTCCGTCCCCGTCGGTCCGTGCTGTACATGCCGGCGGCCAACGATCGAGCGCTGGAGAAGGCGCAGACGATCCCCGCCGATGCGATCATCTTCGATCTCGAGGACGCCGTAGCGCCCAACGCGAAATCCGATGCCCGATCCAAGGCGGTGACGGCGGTTCAGTCGGGTCTCTACGGTCAGCGCGAGCTCACCATCCGGTGCAACGGGCTCGACACGCAGTGGGGCGCCGACGATGTGAGGGCTGCCGGGGCTGCCGGGCCCTCGGCGGTGGTCATCCCGAAGGTCGATTCGGTCGGATATCTCGACGAGGTCGCACGACTCCTCGACGCCGCGGGGGCGCCGGCGAGCGTTGCGATTTGGCCGATGATCGAGACACCGACGGCGATCTTCGACGTCCGCTCGATCGCCGCGCATCCTCGTGTCGCCGTGCTCGTGATGGGGACGAACGACCTCGCCAAGGAACTGCGCGCGCCGCTGGTACCGAATCGCCATCCGCTCGTCGGTCATCTGGCGACGGCGCTGCTCGCGGCGCGAGAGGCCGGCAAGGTGATCATCGACGGCGTCTTCAACGACGTGAAGGATGCCGATGGATTCGAGGCCGAGTGCCGGCAGGGCATGGAGATGGGCTTCGACGGTAAGACTCTCATCCACCCCAGCCAGGTCGATCCAGCCAACTCGATGTGGGCGCCCACCGATGCCGACGTGGAGTACGCACAACGAGTCATCGCGGCGTTCGACGAAGCAGTCGTCGTCGGCAAGGGCGTCGTCACGGTCGACGGAAGGATGATCGAGAACCTCCACGTCGACAACGCCCGCCGAGTCATCGCCACCGCGTCCGCCATCGCCGCCCTCACCTGACCGCGAGGCCCAACCCAGACAGCACCCCACCACCACTCCGAAAAATGCGCTCTCGTGCCCGCTCAGTGGGCAATTCAGCGCAAGTTTCGGGGTTTTCGCGTTACGCCGGGGGTCTGACCCCGGATGTGACGGTGGCGAGGATGGAGTCGAAGGCCGAGTCGGCGTAGGCGATCATCTCGTCGTCGGTGCGGTCCTGGATGGGGTGTGGTGTGAAGACCCGTGCGACCGCGGCGAAGCCGAGTGATGTCGACTGAGCGATCGCGGCATCGACGAACTGCTCCGATGCGATGAACATGCCGGGCACGCCTCGCAGTTCGAGGTCACTGATGTCGTGCACACTGCACGACGTGCAACTGCCTCAATCGGCGAGGGCCTCGATCACCACCTGGCACTCGACGGAGATCTCGTGGCGGAGATCGACCGGTGCCGGCTTGGTGAAGGTGGGCTTGCGGTAGCGCTTGACCGTGGCGCCGATCTCGACGAGACGTTGCTCGATGCGGTCGAGGAACACGTCGCCGCGTGGCTTGGAGATGTCGAGGAGGCCGACGGTCAGCCCGGCGAGCGACGTCGGCCGATCAAGCAGCGCCCGTTCGGCGAGAGCGCGTTCGCTGGTCGGATCGAGGATCGTTCGGGGGCGACTCACGGTGGTGGTCATGGTCGACTCAGTATGTCACGGCTCGCGTGACCGGCTTCGAGCCGATGTCGCCGTTGGCCCATCCGCCGATGATCTCGGAGAACAGCCCGGCCCCGCCACCGGCGTAGGCGAGCATGAGGCCACCGGGACGGAATTTCGGGAGCGAAGGGGCGTCGGCGAACGACTCGGGCAGGCCCTCCGCCATGCCGTCAGCGCCGCGGACGAGTTCCGATCCGGGCCGCTGGAGATGCTCGGAGATCCCGGCCACGATCCGCTCGCGATCCCACCCTGCCTCGGCGAATACCCGGGCGTGTTCCGGCCCCATCACCAAGATGGCGTCGAATCCGATCACGAGCTTGGGATGGTGCAGGGCCTGGAGGCTCGCAGCAAGTGACCGGGCGAGTGAGTCGGGTTCGCGCGACAGTTGGTCGACGACACAACGCGTGCCCTCACCGGCGAACACGGTGAGCGCGTCGACTCCGGGGTCGATTCCGTGTTCGGCGGCCAGGGTTCCGTAGGGCGACTCGATGTCGTTCTCGGCGAAGCAGAAACCGATCTTGCCGGGGCTTCCGTGTGTGGCCCGGTCGACTTCGCCGGGGCGACCTCCGCCGACGTTGCGAACCACGAGTTGCAGTGCACGTCCGATCGTGGCGTTGGCCCGGTTGCCCTGGCCGAGCGCGTTGCCGCCCGAGTTCATGCCGATCGCTCGAGTGCCCGGCCCGCTGCACACGATCACCGGGCCGACCGGCATCGTGGTGGCCAACAGCCCGTGCATGTTGAACTCCGAATTGCACGCCGCCTCGACTGCCGTGAGCACCCACGGCAGGTATTCGGGAAGGCATCCGGCCATCACGGCGGCGATCGCCACCTTCTCGACCGTGACGTCGACCAGATCGGGCGGCACCGTTGCGACGATGTCGGCCGGCTCCCGTGACGTCGCGGTCAACATCCGCATCACTCGTTGCTCGGTGGGCGGGACGACGGGCAGCCCGTCGGTCCACCCGCGGGTGAACATCATCTCCATCTCGTCCTCGGCGTCGGCGACGTCGATGCGGCGTGATCCGAGCACGGACGCACCGAAGCGAACGGCGAGGGCGTCGACGAGATCCGGATCGACGCTCATCGACCCGCAACCGGGACGCATCATCGGCAGGTCGGGCCCGAGGCCTGACACACCGGTCACCCGCTCCCATTCGCTGCGGTGCCAACCGACGGTTCGCTCGACCTCGGCGCCATCGACGACTCGGATCACGGTCGGCACCGTCTCGATGTCGTGGTGCCAGCTGACCGCCAGGTCGGCGTCGTGGACGGATCGAGGTTCGGTGGGGAAGTTCGGATCGTCTTGGCTGTAGACAGTGAGCGTCGTCGCGTCGGCGAGTTGGACGAGCACCGATCCCACGGCGTGACAGGTGGCGCACTCCTCCTTGACGACCACGACGACGCCATCGGGAAGAACGGGTTGGCGCTCGGACATGGGGCCGACCGTAGCAACGCGTCGGCCGATGCCCCGCGCCGAGCGCGCCCGAGCTGGTCGAGGTGTCCGATCGTGGTGCGACAGAGGTCACGTCCAGCGGGTTTGCGCGCATGCTGTGGAAACGATCTAACGTGCGGGAATTGGGGGTCAACAGAGTTCAGATGCTGGGGCGGATGGCATGCAGGTGACATTTCACGGTGTCCGCGGTTCCACTCCGTGCCACGGAGAAGAGATCGCTCGCTACGGCGGCAACACGTCGTGTGTGTCGCTGGCGATTCCCGGGCAGGATCCCATCCTGTTCGACCTCGGCACGGGGCTGAGATACTTCGGCCAGTCGATCCCGGGTGACGAGCCATTCCAGGGGACGTGCCTGTTGAGCCACCTCCACTGGGATCACATCCAGGGTCTGCCGTTCTTCAAGCCGTTCCTGCGGCCCGGCGCCAACGTCACCATCTATGCGCCGGTGCAGCCGGGCGACATCAACGTGGCCGATGTGTTCGCCGACACGATCAGGCCCCCGCTCTTCCCGATTCACTTCTCCATGTTTCCCGGCATGGTCGATCTGCACGAGATCGGCGACGACGAGTTCACCGTGGGCGACGCTCGCGTGATGACTCGGCTGATCCCTCACGTCGGTCACACCGTTGGCTACCGCGTCGAATGGGGTGGCCGATCGGTTGTGTACATGAGCGACCACCAGATGCCCGCGGACGGCACGCACTCCGCATCGCCCGGCGTCTTGGAGTTGTGTGCCGACGCCGACCTCTTGATCCACGACGCGCAGTACACGCCCGAAGAGTTCGAGACCAAGCGCGACTGGGGTCATTGCACGCCTGAGTACGCAGTGTGGCTTGCTGCGACGTGCGGTGTGAAGCGACTGGCGCTGTTCCATCACGATCCGGCTCACGACGACGACGAACTCGACACGATCCTCGGCGGCGCCATCGAGTGTGCCGCCGGTCTGGGCGTGGAGGCGTTCGCCGCCCGCGAGCGCACCACTGTCGACGTCTGAAGCGTTGTCGTCGATCGCCGCCGTCGCAGCCGTTGTCCTCGGTGTCGCGTTCCTGGTCGCGGGGGGCTCGAAGATCGCCGCTGCCGACAAATGGCCCGAGCAAGCACGTGGTCTCGGCGCACCCGCATTGGTGATTCCGGTGCTGCCATGGTTCGAGATCGTGCTCGGCGCGGTGTTGGTCGTACAGGTGGCCACCGTCGTGGCCGCGATCGTGGCGCTCGCGATGTTGATGGCGTTCACGGTGTTGATCGTGCGACGTCTCGCCGAGGGTCGTCATCCGCCCTGCGCGTGCTTCGGTGCGTGGTCGGCCAAGCCGTTGGGCTGGGGACACGTCGCCCGCAACGTCGCGTTGATGATCGTCGCCGTCCTCGCCCTGTCCTCGTGACCCGACGATCCTCCGACGCTTTCGTGAACTTCTCCGCCTCTCCGAGGTGAAGGAGTTCACGAGAACGGTCAGGTCGTGGCGAGGATGAACGCGAGCGTGCGGGCTTCGTCGCGCCACGCGTCGTACCGACCGGTCGGGCCGCCGTGGCCGGCGAGGAGTTCGGTGCGTAGAACAATCGGTGCCGAGCCGGTCGACACGTCGCGCAGACGCGCGATCCACTTCGCCGGCTCGTGCACGCTCACTCGCGGGTCGGTGAGGCCGGCTGTTGCGTACACCGCGGGATACTCGGCCGCCACTGTGTTGTCGTACGGCGAGTAGCCGAGGATGCACGTCGCATACGGCTCATCGCGCGGGTCGCCCCACTCCTCCCACTCGGTGACGGTCAGTGGAAGCGTCGGGTCGCTCATCGTGCTGATCACGTCGACGAACGGAACCTCGGCCACGACGCTCGCGAACAGATCGGGTCGCTGCGTCATGCAGGCTGCCACGAGCAGCCCGCCCGCCGAACCGCCGCGAATCGCGAGACGATCCCGGTCGATGAGACCCTGAGCGACCAGGTGCTCTGCGCACGTGATCATGTCGTCGAAGGTGTTCTGCTTTGCGAGGAGTTTGCCGTCGAGATACCACTGGCGGCCGAGTTCGCCACCTCCCCGAGGATGCGCGAGTGCCCACACGAACCCGCGGTCGAGCAACGAGAGTCGAGCGACCGAGAACCATGGCGGCATCGACGCCTCGTAGGCGCCGTAGCCGTAGAGCACGCCTGGAGCGGTGCCGTCGAGCGGGGTGTCGACGTGATGCACGATGTCGACTGGCACGAGCGTGCCGTCGTCGGCCTGCGCCCAGAGCCGCTGGGTTTGATATCGATCGAGGTCGACGTTCGGAGTGGGGATCCGTCGCAACATCGTCCGATCGCCGGTGATGACGTTCTCGTCGTAAAGCGTGGTCGGCGCAGTGAGCGACTGAACCGTGAAGCGCAGCAGTGTGGTGTCCCACCGCGGATTGGCCGCTGGTTCGATGTCGTGGGGGTCAACTCCCAGGTCGACGACTCGCTCCTCGCCAGTGCGAAACAAGATGCGCAGGCGCGGCTGGGCATCTGCCCACTCGTGGATCACGAGATGCCCGACGAACGCTTCGGCGCCGAGGATTCGCCGGCCCGGCACGTGCGCGACCAGTTCGTCCCACGAATCGGTCAGCGACAGGTCGGCACCGACCGGCGCGGTCAGGAGGCGGAAATCGACGGCGTCGTCGTTCGTGTGCATCACGAACCGGTCGCCCCAGTGGTCGATGCCGTACTCGATGTCGGGGCGCCGTTCGAGGACGATCGCCGCGTCATCCGTCGGTCGATCGGTCGAGACGAGAAGGGCCTCGCTGCTCGTACGGCTCGCCGAGTGGATCACGATCCAATCGTCCGAACGCGTCGAGCCGATCGCGACGAAGAACCGTTCGTCGGTCTCGTCGAACACCCGAACGTCGTCGACTCGCGGCGAGCCGACTCGGTGTCGCCACACGGTCGACGGGCGTTCCTGAGCGTCGGGCGTGACGTAGAACAGCCACCGCCCGTCGCGAGACCAGGCGATGCCTGCGTTGGAGATCGCATCGAGTCGGTCGTCGAGATCGGCCCCGGTCAACAGATCGCGGATGTGCAGCGTGTAGCGCTCGTCGCCGGCGGTGTCCATCGACCACGCCACGAATCGGTGGTCCATCGACATGTCGAAGGCGCCGAGATCGAAATAGTCGTGGCCGCTCGCTTCGACGTTCTCGTCGAGCAGCACCTGATCGGTGGCGTGATCGGCTGATGGACCGCGATGGTGGACCGGGTAGCTCTCGCCCTCGGTCGTGGAGGTGACGTACCAGTACGGACCGAACTCGACCGGTGTGGACAGGTCGGTCTCCTGCACGCGCGAGCGGATCTCGTCGAAGAGAGTCGTGATCGTCGCCGCATGCGGTTCGAAGAATCGTTCCGCTGCGTCGTTCTCCGCCTCGAGATACCGCAACAGTTCCGGATCGTCGACCTGGCGCATCCAGGCGTACGGATCGTCGACGTCGCCGGTCGGTCGCTTCCACGTGTGCGGACGCTGTGGAGCGCGAGGAGCGGCGTGGCGGGCTGGTTGGTCGGCTTCTTCGTTCACGGTCGAGCCAATGTAGACAGCCAGCGGTACCGTTTCGCACACAATGCGAGTGTGGATCGACCAAGACCTGTGCACCGGCGACGGGTTGTGCGTCGATCACTGCCCCGACGTGTTCGTGCAACTCGAGGACGGCATTGCCTACGTGGCCGAGAGCGGGCAAGTGCTCAACGACCCGGGTGGTTCTGGCAGCCTGGCGTGGGTCACGCAGCGCAATCTCGGCGATGTGATCCACGCGGCAGAGTTGTGCCCCGGCGAATGCATCTTCATCGAGGTCGAGGCCGATGCGGCCGGTCACGACGACGTCGCCGAAGTGATCGACGCCGCTGCCTGAGCGGTGGTTTCGGGTCGGCCCGGCGGAAGCGCTGCCGGAATTGTTACTATGGCGGTAGTGGTAATTCGACGGTCGTGTCCATTCGACCGTCGTGCTCATTTCCCTCGTCGTTCTTCTGGAGGACCCCGATGACCAGCTTCGATCTCGACCTGAGCAAGTACAGCCTCGGCTGGAGCGACGAAGGTGTCGAATACGCCTTCACGCCCGAGCGGGGGATCAATCCGGGTGTCGTCGAGCAGATCTCGTGGTGGAAGGGCGAACCGAACTGGATGACGCAGATGCGTCAGCGTTCACTTCGTCTGTTCGAGAAGAAGCCGATGGCCGAGTGGTTCGCCGTCAACATGCCCGACATCGACTTCCAGAACATCTACTACTACCTTCGCCCCGCTGGCGAACAGGTCGACGACTGGGACGACCTGCCCGAAGAGATGATGCGCACCTACGAGAAGTTGGGCATCCCCGAAGCCGAGCGTCAGTATCTCGCCGGCGTGACCGCGCAATATGAGTCAGAAGTCGTCTACCACAAGAATCGCGACGACCTCGAGGAGCAGGGGATCCTGTTCTGCGACATGGACACGGCGCTGCGTGAATACCCGCATCTGGTCAAGGAGTACTTCGGCACGATCATCCCGCCGGGAGACAACAAGTTCGCGGCGCTGAACACCGCGGTGTGGTCGGGCGGTTCGTTCATCTACGTGCCGCCCGGGGTCGAGGTCGAGATGCCGCTGCAGGCGTACTTCCGGATCAATTCCGAGAACGCCGGTCAGTTCGAGCGTACGTTGATCATCGCGGACGAAGGTTCGCAGGTGCACTACATCGAAGGCTGCTCTGCTCCGGTCTACACCAGCGACTCGCTGCACTCGGCCGTCGTGGAGATTGTTGTGAAGCCGCATGCTCGGGTCACGTACACCACCATCCAGAACTGGTCGCCGAACGTCTACAACCTCGTGACCAAGCGGGCGCGGGTCGAAGCGCACGGCCACATGGAGTGGATCGACGGGAACATCGGCTCCAAGCTGACGATGAAGTACCCGGCGGTGTACCTGGTGGGCGAAGGAGCCACGGGCGAGGTTCTCTCGGTCGCCTATGCCGGCGCCGGCCAGCATCAAGATGCTGGAGCGAAAATGGTTCACGCGGCGCCGAACACGACCTCGAAGATCGTGTCGAAGTCGATCTCGAAAGACGGCGGAATCACCACCTATCGCGGGCTCGTGCGCATCGACGAGGGTGCCACGGGCGCGAAGAGCCATGTCGAGTGCGATGCGTTGATCCTCGACGAGGACTCGGTGTCGAAGACGCTGCCGTACATGGAGGTCGCCGAACGTGACGCTCAGATCGGTCACGAAGCGACCGTGTCGAAGATCGCCGACGAGCAGCTCTTCTATCTGATGAGCCGCGGGCTGTCGGAGGAGCAGGCGATGGGCATGATCGTCAACGGCTTCATCGAGCCGATCACCAAGACGCTTCCGATGGAGTACGCCGTGGAATGGTCACGTCTGATCGAGATCCAGATGGAGGGCTCGGTCGGGTAGCCCTGTTGTCCCGGGCTCACCTCGACCCCTCCATCTGGAGTTCGGGTGGTTTGGGCTGCTGGGGCGGGCGGCCCATTTCAGGTTCGCTTGACAGGTAGTAGCCGAAGACGTCGACGATGATTCGTCGGGCCGCAGGTCCCATACAATCCCCGCCATGCCGATGCGGACCGAGTGCAAGAACTTCGAGAGCCGTTCGTACCCGAACGGCGACACCGTGCGGAAGTGCAATCTCGATCTGGCGCCGGATGCACCGTGGCGATGCCCCGAGAGTTGCTCGAAGTACGAGCGTCGACTCGCCGATGTGGCGTGGACGCACGGCACGCTCGTCGTGTCGCCCACACCGCCCGAGCCGGCGGGTCTCGACGACGGGTCCGCGGCCGCGATCCTCGACGAGGCCGAGGGGATCCTGAACGCCGCTGGATCGACCATCCGCGCCGAAGTCGACGCCGAGAACGCCACCAAGCCGAGCATGTTCAAACGCCTCTTCGGCCGCAAACGCTGACCCTTGCGCTATCGACCGGCCCCGACCCACCCCTTCCCGAAATTTGCGCTGTGGTGCCCACCAGGCGCGCGTTTCGCCGCAAGTTTCGGGGAGGCCTCCGAAATGTGCGGGGTTGAGCCGTACAATGGCGTACGTGACTGCGTTCTCCCCTGACGCGGTACGTGACTTCGCTGCGAACTGGCCCGACATGCGAGTGGCCGCAGCAGAACGCTTCGCTGCCGCCCCTCTTCCCACGCCATCGGAGGAGATCTGGCGATACAGCCGGATCGATCGCCTCGATCTCGACACCTATGCGCCGGCGGCGTCCACTACCGCCGTCGACGTATCCGACGCCTCGCTGATCGCCGATGCTGAACCCGAGCTGTTCGCCGACGAGACCCCCGACGTGTTCGCCGAACTGAACCGAGCGTTCATGTCGCCCGTGGTGATCCGAATCCCCGCGGGACGCGTCGTGGCCGAGGCGATCGTGGTCACCCACCACATCGCCGGCGATGGCGTGGCAGTGTTCCCGAGGCTGATCATCGACGCGGGCGCCGACAGCGAGGTCACCGTCGTCGAGCGGTTCGTCGCAGCCGATGGCGCCGACCACGACCGTTCGCTCGTCGTCCCTGTCCTTCAGGTTCGCGCCGCGCAGGCCGCACGGGTGAAGTACTTGGCCATCAACGAGGTCGGCATCAACACGTGGCAGATCGGCAACCAGCAGGCGCTCGGCGAGCGAGACTCGTCGACGCTGTTGGCCACGGTCACCCTCGGCGGCGACTACGTGCGGGCGCGCACCGAGGCCCGCCTCTCGGGCAAGGGTGCGAGCACCAAGCAGGTCGCTCTCTACTTCGCCGGTGGCACCCAGATGCACGACTTCCGCACGATCCAGGATCACGACGCACCGAACACCAGTAGCGATCTGCTGTTCAAGGGTGCAGTGCAGGACCACGCCGCGAGCGTCTACACCGGCCTGATCAAGATCCGCAAGCACGCCAACGGCACGGTCGCGTTCCAGACGAACCGGAACCTCACGCTTTCCGAGGGAGCGTGGGCCGAGAGCGTGCCCAACCTCGACATCGAGACCAACGACGTCAAGTGCAGCCACGCCTCCACCGTCGGGCCGATTGACGAGGATCAGCGCTTCTACCTCGAGAGCCGCGGCGTGCGCCCCGAGATCGCCGAGCGGCTCGTGGTCCTCGGATTCTTCGAGGAGGTCATTTCGCAGCTGCCGGCTGGCCGCATCGCCGACGACCTGCGCCTACGGGTGTCGAACAAGCTCGACCTCGGCGCGGCGATTCCACGAGAGTCGGTTCCGGCATGACCGCCGTCTGCGCATTCGACGAACTCGCCGACGGCACGGCGCGACGCTTCGACGTCGACGGTGTCGCTGTCGCCGTCGTTCGGATCGGCGACGACGTCTACGCGATCGGCGATGTCTGCAGCCACGCCAACGTGTCGCTGGCCGACGGAGACGTGTGGTGCGAGGAGCGTGAACTCGAGTGTCCCAAGCACGGCAGCACGTTCGACCTCACCACG
>JBGTEH010000054.1:0-3676 GCA_041747915.1 Ilumatobacteraceae bacterium | reverse complement strand
AGGTACTCACTCGTGTTTCCGTACTCGCCGGATTGGACGCGGTCATCGATGTAGCGCCGCAACTCGTCGGGCAGAGCGAAACTCATGGTCGTCTTGCTCACTCCACCAGCCTGCCTGCGTTATCAACAGTTGTCAACATTTCCTCTCACCGCAGGTCGAGGCAGGCGACAATCGCGGACGCGAACGCTCCGGACTGCGCCACAAATCCGGCGAAGCCGCATGCCTTCGACACCATGCAGGCCGCTCGATAGCTACGCTCACCGATGCAGGTGGGACCGCTCCTGACCCCCACCACTGTGACCGGTCACCCCGTTCCAGATCGTTCGACCACGGCGTAGTCTCCTGAAGGAGTGCTCTACGTCGTGACGGCGCTCGATCAGGCCGGCGTAGATCGGGGAGCGGATCGTCGGCCAACGTGATTCTGCGGGAAGCGCTCGCGGTGCCGCTCGATCAGGTGCGAAGGGGCGGGAACTTGGTCGGCAGTCCGGGCGACATCACCTGGAACAGCAGCATGTTGCCCGGAATGCCGCGCAACCTCTGGACGCCGAGCGTGCGGAATCGAACACCCGATGGACGCATGCCAGTCAGCGCCGTCGTCAGATCCTCCGAAACAACGATCTGGCCGCCGTGAGCCACGTCGCAGATTCGTGCGGTGGCGTGGACAGCCATCCCGGCGTAGTTCGGTTCGGCCAATTTCGGATACCCGGCGTGGATGCCGGTCCGGATGCGGACCTGGTGGTGGCCGCTGATCGACGCCGCGGCGAGGCGCTGATGTGCGTCGATCGCGGCAGTCACCGCAGCGGCCGGACTCTCGAACGCTGCGAAGAATTCGTCGGCACGTGCCTCGACGGCACATCCGCCGACGGCGAGAACGGCGGAGCGCTGGATCTCACGCACATCGGCCAGCAGGTCGGCGTAGCCGTCGCCGAGGACTGCCAAGAGCGACGACGAGCCCTCGATGTCCGTCATCAACATCGTGACGAAGCCGGTCGGCAGAACCGCAGCGTCGGGGACTGCGGCGCTTGCTGACTCGATCTCGCTGCTGATGAATCCGATCGGAACGATCCTGAATCGCTTCGCGGCGCGCAGCAACCGATCGCGTGCCTGCGCTCGGGCCCGTTCGTCCTCGAACTCGACCTGGCCGAACCGAGCGAGCGCGTTCCGAACGTGTGCCGCGTCCATGATCGGCAGCCGTCGCACGCCCACACCGTCCACATAGGCAAACGCGCGATCCGGGAGCCGCTTCCGATCGGCAGCGCTCAGCTTGGCCACCCACCCAGCGTAGCTACGTGACGGGGTCCAGCCGGCTCCTACCGGGTCTCGTCATCGACCACGCGGTTGGTGTCATGATCGACCTCAACGTGTTCCACGATCGTGAGACAGTAGCGGCATGGGCTCAACGACGTCGTCGCAGCGGCCTTCCAGGAGCGCCCAAGCAGACCGGCAACCGGCGCACCGCGGGAGGTCAGACCGCTTCAAGGGGCAGCGCATGATCACCTCGGAAAGCACCGGCGGACGTCCGGGAACGGCACGTATCGCAGCGAGCAGCCTCACGAGAAGAAGGCCAGCTGACAGCAGCCAACTCCACCGATAGGGGCACCCTGGTAGATCGCTGGGCGTCAGAAAGATTGCCCACATTCGGCCTCTCGATGCACGTTGAAGGGCATGGAGTGCGTCCCAGAGGCTTCCGTCGTGCCGGCGCCCGACTTCTTGTCGGTGCGCGAGGCGGCGCGTGTGCTGCGCATCGGCAAGACCTGCGCGTACGAGTTGGCGCAGCAGTTCCTCCACACGGGGGGTGCTGCCGGACTGAAGGTCATCCGTGTCGGTCGCCAGCTTCGGGTGCCGCTCACGGCACTCGAGGAGATGCTCGGCGGTCCGATCACCTGGCCACCGTCCGCGACGCCTGATCCCGTCGATCCACCCGACGCTCCCGAGAGCGAGGTCGCTGCTCCGATCCGCCCGCGGACGAGTCCGAACACTCCGGAACAGCCGCAGCGGCTGTGCGCGCTGTAGGTCGCCGTGTTGCGTTCATCGATCTCCGCCGTGGTCAGCGCAGAAAGGACAGACGAGTGCACAGGCGCGCGAGGGAGTGGTCGAGGGAGTCATCCGGTGTGGGGTGTGCGGCCATGACCGTGCGAGTGACCACGCTCAAGGGTGCCGACGCCGGCGTCTACTACGTCGAGGCACTCCCGAACTACTACCTCGACTCCGGCGAGCCGCGTGGCGTCTGGATCGGCAAGGGCGCGAGCCTGCTCGGCCTCGCCGATGACGTCGCCGACGAACAACTCCTCACCCTCATGGCGGGCATGGATCCACAGCGCCCCGATCGTGCACTCGGCGGCGCGTACGACGACACGTCAGTGCGTGGTTCGACGTGACGTGCTCGGCGCCGAAGTCCGTGTCCATGATGTTCGCCCTCGGTGACCCCGACGTCCGGCGGGAGGTGCTCACCGCGCGGGACGCTGCAGTCGCGGCGCTCGCCGGCTGGATCGAACGGCACGCGCACACCCGGTACCGGATCGGTGGGGAAGTGGCGATGGTCGACGCCGAGGGAATCGTGGCGGCCGCGTTTCGGCAGCACACCAGCCGGGCGCTCGACCCGCAGATCCACACCCACCTCGTGATCGCCAACCGGGTCAAGTCGCCCGACGGTCGCTGGCTGGCACTCGACGCTCGGCTGATCAAGCACGACCAACAGGCACTCTCCGCCCTGTATCACGCCGGCCTTCGCGCCGAGATGACGGCGCGCCTCGGTATCCGATGGCACGCCCCCGAACGAGGCATCGCCGAGATGCGCGACGTCAGCGCCGACCTGCTCGCCGAGTTCTCGACTCGCACCTCCGACGTCCGGCGGCGCGTGGACGACAAGCTCGATCGCTTCATCGATTCGATGGCCCGTGAGCCGACGCCCCGGGAGCGCTGGCGGCTGGAGCGGGAGGCCGTGGTCGACAGCCGTCCCCACAAGTCGCACTCGATCGACGCCGAGGTACTGCATGCCGGCTGGGCGGAGCAGACCCGACGCTTCGGGCTCGAACCGGATCGTGTGGTCGACGATGCCGTCGATCGCGTCGACGCTCGGCGCGGTCTCGACGGTGAGGAGGCCTCGGACGTGCTGCACCGTGCGATGGACTCGATCGTTGAGCGGCAGTCGTCGTGGCGGCCGACGGAACTCCACCGCGAGGTGGCCGCAGCCGTTCCGACCGATCTTGCCGTCGGAGCGGAACCGCTCGTCGAGTGGATCGAGCAGCCGCCGGGCACCTGGACGCATCGCACTGTGTCGACCTGTCGCGCGATCCCCGCCGGAGCGATGCCGCGCCGCGATGGCCGTCCCGTCACCGAGTCGGCGATCGACCGATCACTCACCACCAACGGAGTGCTCGACCAGGAGGCCGGGCTGATCGAGTGGGCAGACCGCCGTCTGGGCGTCAACGAGCCCGACCACGAAGGCCTGGCCGTCGAGCCGACGCACCTCACCGATCCACAGCGCATGGCAGCTAGCGCAGTGGCCGGGGGAGCGGAGCTGGTGCTCGTCGTAGGCCCCGCCGGCACCGGCAAGACCACCGCGCTTGCACCCGCCGTGGAGCAGCTTCGACTCGACGGTCGAGCGGTGTTCGGGGTGGCGCCATCGGCCGCAGCCGCCGAGGTGCTCGCAATCGAGACCGGAGTCGAGGCCGAC
>JBGTEH010000053.1:0-1959 GCA_041747915.1 Ilumatobacteraceae bacterium | reverse complement strand
CGTTCGGCGCGGCGGCGTGACGGAGGACTCAGCAGGTGTGCGTCGTCATGTTGCGTCCGACAGATTCCGACCACTCCTTCATGAGGGTGGCTTGGCGGTCGTCCTGGGTCACGAAGATCGTGGCATTCATCGCGACGGCTTCGGCGATGATCCACCGGTCGTTCTGTCCTGAACGGTTCGCTGTCCGCGACGCATACTCGCTCACCTGAGCGTAGTGCTCGAGGACCACCGCTCGTTCGGGAACGGGGTCGGCCGTAATGGTCAATTGGTGGTACACGCCGAGTGTTCGCCGACGAGCGGGAGCGTCGGCCGTCGCCGCAGCGATGCCGTGGAGCAACTCCGCCTCGACGAAGCTCAGCAGGACGGCAGGCAGCACTTGCGCGGTGAGCGTGTCGACGACCGACGGATCTTGTCG
Organism: Ilumatobacteraceae bacterium; assembly: GCA_041747915.1. Taxonomy (GTDB): domain Bacteria; phylum Actinomycetota; class Acidimicrobiia; order Acidimicrobiales; family Ilumatobacteraceae; genus Sva-07. The sequence goes on along the minus strand of JBGTEH010000053.1, from coordinate 1,544 downwards.
TTCGATGAAGCCGATGACCGCCGAGGTGTCAATCGCCAGCACCGAACTCGACTTCGTTCGAGATCGCGGTGTCGTCGTTGTGGTGCGCGGCGAGACCGCTGTCGTATGGTTCCGACCCGGCAATCAACGACGCGGCCCGTTCGCCCCAAGTCTGATCATGGACCGGTTCGATCTTGGCGATGCGGCGCCCGTTCCGGGTGAGATAGACCGTCGTGCCCGCCTCGATGTCGTTGAGCACGCGAACAGTGTGGTTTCGAAACTCTCGTGTGGGGACCTCGATTGCACCCATCACCCAATCGTAGCGCAAGTGTCGTACTTTGTGCTACGCATCGCGCTGCGGCCGACGATCGACGGTCGGCGGGAATGAGTCTTCGATGGCTGCCCGCGCCCGATCGCTGATCGAATCCTCCGGGAAGAATCGCTCGACGATCGCCAACACCTCGTCGCTCGTCGAGATCGCGAGTCGCCGCGCGAGGATCGCCAAGTCGGCGAGATCCTGTGGGCGTGCAGCCCTGGCCTTGAGCGCCGCGAGGTGTTCCGTTGAAACGGCCAACACACTGAGCGCGGGGCGGTCGAAGATCGCATGGCGTCCTGGATCGTCCGCCGACGACAGGTAGACCGAGACGCCTTCGTTGAGCCAGCCCCGACGCAGCCCCAACTCGCCCGCCGCGACATCGGCCGCGCGAAGGACAGCCCCGTGACCGTCCACGACCAACCCGTCGACGTCGCGGGTGACACGGGTGGCGTCGTACTCGAGCGCCATCACCGCACCACCCGCGAGCAGTATCTCCCCGCGCACGCCGTGTCGCGCGAGTTCGCTCGCCATCACACCGAATGCCCGCGTAACGACTTCGCGGTCGAACCAGCCCGCCGTCACGGCGTGATCCTCGGGAGGTCGCGCCCGTCCACATAGATGCATCGGCGACGGAACGCCGCGGGTGTGTGCGCCATCGACGAGGCTCGCGTCGATGGGAGGTCACCGTGCACGGGGAACCAGACGGGCGGCCCACCGACGAACCGAGCTCCAGTGATCCAGTCCGGAGCCCGAACATCCGCCCGGACTGCAGCGTGCTCGGCGACTGCGGCGAAGAGCGCGTCGTAGTGCGGTGATCCGGCGGTGGGTGGTTCGCGGGTGAGGAGTTCCCTGCGGCGTGCTGACCGGGCCGGAACGAACTGATTGGCGAGGAACTCGGACACCAGGAGCCTCCAGGTCCAGAGCACATCGTTAGGGTCGACGAGGTCGACGAATCCAGCAAGTTCCACGCCGTGCTCATCGACAGCGCGATCAGCGTCGGTTCCAGGCGCCCGTGCGGGCGACATCGCGAGATCGAGTCGATACCCGGCGTTGCCGGCCAATCGACTGAGCGTCTCCACGGTCGGCGAGCGAGTTCCCGCCTCGTATGAGTCGATCGCCGAACGCGAGGTTCGGGCGAGCTTCGCGAAACCACTCTTGGTCAGGCCCGACGCCGCCCGCAGTTGACGCACGATCTCACCCGACGAACTCATGAAACCACTGTACCGGTTCCGGTACGGCGGGCCGTTCG
>JBGTEH010000052.1:0-1903 GCA_041747915.1 Ilumatobacteraceae bacterium | reverse complement strand
CCCGCGATCCGTCGGTGCCGCCCCCCCGTCGAACGGGCCTGACTCGGACGCCGAGTCGGCCGGGTGTGGGATGTCGTCGGCGAACAGTTCGTCGTCAGTCATGTCGAGCCCACTCTAGAGATCGGGTGTGACAGCGACTCTGGTCACCGACCGGGCGCTTCGCGGCGATTCTCTGCGGAATACGTCCCGAGGGCCGGGACTCATTCCGCAGAGAAATGCGACGCCCGCAGACGACGTGATCGCTGGCGGTGTCACGTGGTTCACTGGAGGCATGGAGTACACCGCCGTCAGTGCAGAGGAGTTCGCCCGACTCGAAGGTCTCGACGACTGGACGATCGCCGGTCCCGCAATTCAGGCCACCTTCCGGGGCGCGACCTACCTGGTCGGCGCCGAGTTCGTTCCGCTGATCGCTCAGATCGCCGAGGCGGCCCAGCACCACCCCGACATCGAGTTGCTCTATCCCGGCCGCGTCCGCGTGACACTCACGACCCACGCCACATCGGGCCTCACGACGCTCGATACCGACGTCGCCCGGTCGATCTCGGCCGCCGCGCCCGGCGCCGGAGTTGTCGCCGAGATGAGGGGTTCCTGACCGGCGATCAGGCCTGCGACGCTTCGCGCACTCTGGTCTGTGATGTTGGTCAGCACCCCACTACAAACGCACCGCCTGACCTCGAGAACGGGCGGTGCCAGACTCCTCGGATGATCCGCCTGGAGCAGTTCTCCACCGACGCCGCGTCGAAGGCGTCGCTGGACCACATTCGATCGCTCTGTGATGCGGCGTTCGACGGTCGCTTCTCGGACGACGACTGGGCGCACTCCCTCGGCGGGTCACACGTGATCGGGCTGGACGACGCCCAGATCGTGGCTCATGCGTCGGTCGTCGCTCGGCCACTCAGGATCGACGACCTCGACCTGCGCGCCGGGTACGTCGAGGCGGTCGCAACGGCGCAGACGCACCAACGGCGCGGCCTCGGATCGGCCGTGATGCGACTGCTTCAGACCGCGATCGTCGAGCAATTCGAATTGGGCGCACTCTCGACCGGCCAGCACGGCTTCTACGAGCAACTCGGGTGGGAGCGCTGGCGTGGGACGACCTACGTGGGAACGTCCGATGGTGTCATCCGAACGCCGGAGGAAGACGACGGGATCATGGTTTTTCGTTTCGGCCGAGTCGAGCACATCGACCTGACGGCATCGCTCACCTGCGAGGAGCGCGCCGGCGACGACTGGTGAGTCCCCTTCGTGCGGGGCCACCGACAGGTGGAACAATCGGCCGATGTTGCTGAACGACCTCACGATGTCCGCCATCGACTTCGAAGCGGCCACCGGATGGGCGACCAAACCCGAGGGAATGTGCAAAGGCGCCGTGTGTGTACCATCGGCCGGCGCGGTGACGAACGGGTCGATCGACATCGAGGCTGTTGCCAGCCGACTCGGCATGGCGCTCGTGCACGACGCACACCGCAACGTGTGGGCGCTCGGGCCCGAGAGCGGCGGCCGGGCGCTGACCACTGCGGTCGCACCTGAACTCGAGCTTCCCGATTCCGACGGCAACCCGTTCAAGCTCTCCGCGATGCACGGACGCAAGGTGCTGCTCGTCGCATGGGCCTCGTGGTGAGGCTGTCGTGACGATCTGCCCGTGTGGCAGGCACTCCACGAAGAACTCGCACCGCTCGGCCTGAGCGTCGTCACCGTCGCCCTCGACTTCGACGTCACGAAGGCCCGGCCGTGGATCGACGTTGCGGCTCCCACCCATCCCTCGCTGATCGACGCCGATCATCGCGTCGACGAGTTGTTCGGCATCTCCAACGTGCCGATGGCCGTGTGGATCGACGAGACCGGCACGCTGGTTCGCCCCGCCGAAGGTGCCGGGATCCAGGTGAGCCCGCTGCGTTCGATG
>JBGTEH010000051.1:0-7812 GCA_041747915.1 Ilumatobacteraceae bacterium | reverse complement strand
CGACCGCCTGCTCGTTCGTCGGGGCCGTGCCACCCTCGGCTGTCGTGGCAGATCCAGCGACCGTACCCGACGAGCCGACCGCACTCGAATCGACCGATGAACCGCCGGCGGCGACGGCAGCGGGCGCTGCGACGACCTCGGTCGATTCGGGACCGAACGTCTCGAGCACTGCTGCGTCGCTCGATGTCTGTGCGCCGGTGCCGACGCTCGTCGGTTCGGTTGAAGGGTCCTCGCTCTGAATCGTCTCTGCAGCGGAGTCCGACGGACGGAGCGCGAGCGCGACGGGCGCCAAGAGTACGCCGATCATGATCAACGCGCCGAGGCGAGCGAGGAGCGGGTCGACCGCACCGAGACCGAGACGGCCGGCGACCGGTGACGTCGGCGTCAGCGGAATGTCGCGATGGAGCGCGCCGACGTCGCCCTCGTCGAAGTCGTGGTCGAAGTCTTGGTCGAAGTCGTAGCGGTCGTTGGCCACGACCGGCTCGGCGAGCGGGTGTTGGCGCCGTGGCCGCCCCCCGGCGAGCTCGCCGAGCGTTGCATCGGGAGCGGGGGTCACAGGGATCGGGGAAGAGTCCGGCCCTCCGTGCACACGACTGCGTCGGATGGAACCGGATGGATCACGTCGGTCGAGACGAAGGGGACGGAACGCCGTCACGCCGTCACGGATCGCACGAATCGCCCCGGTGGTGTCATCGGATGACGCATCGAGGGCAGGTCGGCGTTCGCCGCGACTTGCGTCGCGGCGCTCATCCCAGCCGCGCGACGGTCCCCAGAATTCCTGGGTCATGTCGGAGGCTTCGGCGCGGTGGTGGTCGAACGGAGCGGAGTGGTTGTGATGAGGCATGGTGAGGAGATTGGCCGTCCATTGATTCGGGCCAACGGCACAGGTCTACTCGTTCCGTCATACAACCGCAACATCACCGTCATTGAACCGACATCGAATCACATCGATGTAACATCGCCGAGCATCACGGACACGGCTACGCGAGTCGCGTGCGACACGCATCGCGGCTCGACGCCCGATGCACGCGAGACGACCGCGACACGAGGGTGTCGCGGTCGTTCGTGGCGGAGAAGGCGGGATGTGAACCCACGGACCGAGTGACCCCGGTCAATGCCTGAGCCGGGCATCGCAGCTCGACGGCCGGGACACGCGAGACGACCGCGACACGAGGGTGTCGCGGTCGTTTCGTGTGGCGGAGAAGGTGGGATTTGAACCCACGGACCGAGTTACCCCGGTCAATGCCTTAGCAGGGCATCCCATTCGGCCTCTCTGGCACTTCTCCGACGCGGAGTCTATGGGACGCGCAGGCGAAAGCGAAGTGGTGGACGACCGGAGGCCCTCACTAACCTGGTGAACGGAACGGTGGCAGAGTGGACGATTGCACCCGCCTTGAAAGCGGACGAGCCGCAAGGCTCCGGGGGTTCGAATCCCCCCCGTTCCGCCACTTAGGAGTGCTCTGACCAGGTATGGAGCAACGCGGCCGCCACCGACCTTGGCACTATCTGGCACTATCGCCGGCTGCGAGACCGGCCACAAAATTCTTTTTCGATTCCTGGTCGCGACATTGCCCGACGTCTCGGAGCCAACCTCTGATCGGCGAAGTCGGGAGCACGAGCAGATGTCGATCACCTTGCAACGGTGGATCGCACTTTCCGATCGCTCTCTCGCCTAATGCGGGACCCGCAACGGATCTCAGACGCGTCCTGCCTCGAAACACCGGCTGTGTGACGCTTCAGGAAGCGCAAATCTGAATCGTCCAGGGCGAACTCCGAAAATGCAGGACGGTGCTCCGTTGCGCCGTTGCTCCGGTATGGGTAGTTCTCCCCATCGACTTGGCATCCTTGCCCGCTCAGAGTGGCGGTTGTGAGAGAGGAACCCCGCCCGACGAACCGCAGAGACAGCCGCCGGCTGTCTCCCAATGGGTCGGCGAGCGCTTGCTGGTGCCGTTTCGGGATTCCAAGTCGGAGAGGTTGCGTTGCACTGTTCGAGCTGTCATTCTGTGATGGCGTTGATCGATGTTTCGTCGGTCGGCGGCGGCTCGTGGGAAGCCGGTTCGCGATTCCCTCCTCCACGAACCAACGGTGCTACCGCCGTTGGCGTCCGTCCGAGGAGGCGTTGTGACGACACAAACGTTGTCCACTTCGACACCCAAGCTCGTTGGAGCGCAGCCCACCCGACGTTCTACCGGGCTGCTCGTGTTCGTTGCGACTGGGGTTGCGATCGCCGCTGGCTTCGTCATTGAGGTACTCCTCGTTTCGACGGGCGTGATCGTGATCGCGTGCGCGGTGATCGACGAGACGACGAACCGCATTCCGAACCGGCTCACGCTGATGCTCGCTTTCGCCGTCGCAGCGTCCTGGCCGGGGATTGCGATCGAGGACCATCGCACGCTTTCCGGTATCGGGGTCGCTGGGCTGGCCGGAGTCCTCTTGTCCGGGGCACCGATCCTGTTCGTGATCTGGCTCTGTCGTCCCCGACTCGTCGGTGGTGGCGACTGGAAATTGCTGGGCGCTGTCGGTCTTGCCTGTGGGGTAGTCAACCCGCTGCTGGCCTCCGCAACGACGCTTGTTGCCTGTGTCGTGCAGTTCGGCCGGTTCTCCTTGGAACGCAAGCCGTCGATCGCGTTCGGTCCGGCGATCGCAGTGGGCTTCGTGGTTGCGCTATGCCTGGTGCCATCGCTTGAAAACTATGGAGGATTGACCCCGTGAACTCATCCATCAGAACCATTCTGATCGGCGTCGCAACCGTGCTCGCACTCACGGCGTGTAACGGCTCGGACGACACCGTCGCACCCACGGTCCCGACATCAGCCGAGGTCACGTCAGGAGTCGACACCACATCAACCACTTCGACCTCGACGACCTCGACGACCTCCACGTCGACCTCGACGACGTCCGTTTCGACCTCTACGACCACTCCGCCGACGACACCGACCACGGTTGACGCGACCGTTCCAACGACGACAGAGAAGCCTGAAGCCACACCAGAGTCAGCGATCACCGACGCACTGATCGAGGCACGGGAGGCCTACCTCTACGCCGTCTACAACCTCGACGCATCAGACGCGAACGAGCGCCTAGCGTTGACCCACGCAGCTGGCAGCCCCTCGCTCGAACTTGCACTCGACAACATCCAGACGTTGATCGACAACGGATGGCTCGCCCGGCCAAATCCTGATGTCCCTGACACGGTGACGACCGAGAGCGACGTCGTCATGTTCGACGACATGACCGCAGAAGTGGTCGCTTGTGTGGTCGGTGCCGGAGAGGTGTACGACCCGGGCGGCAACGCCGACGGCTCCGATCTCATTGTGAACGGCGACATCGAGGCAGCATTGAACCAGGTGACCATGGTCTTCGAGGACGGCCGTTGGAAGCTGCGTGAGGGTGCCAACCTCAGTACCCAGGAAGGTACGAGATGCGCAGTCGAGTAGCGCTGGCTGCTGTCGCCGCTCTCGCGGTCACGTGCTTCGTGAGCGCGCCAGCGTTGGCTGCGCCCGGCGATTCGACCAACACAGGCAAGGACGACGACCGCGGAACGATTCTCGGCACCGCCGGCCGCGAGAGCTGGAGCGGCTCGGGAGGCTCGGGCCCGATGTGTACGTGGACAAGGGTGACCGGATTCGGCATCATCACGGTCGGAGGGAGCGACCTCGACAGTCATGCGGTCGAGGGTGGCTTCGTGGACAAGCGTGTCGATGGCGACTACGTCCTCTACCTCCGCTCCGCTTGTCGCGATGGTCGCCCGGACGGCCTCTACTGGGTTCCACCGGTCAGCCCCGTCGACGTCCGTCGAGAAGCGTTCAGAGAGATCGAGAGATCGATCCCCCTTCCGGCATTGAACATGAACCCAGACCCTGCGGCCGGAGGGTACGTGAACCTCGGCCTCTGGCTCGCCATCACCGATCCCGGCGGCAGATCAGTGACCGCTGCGGTGGGGCCGGTCTGGGTCACGGTCACGGCCGGCTTCGACTCGGCCACCTGGGATATGGGCAATCGGGACTTCGTCGACTGCGACAACCTCGGCACCCCGATCGCTGACCTCAACACCATCGAGCAAGGCCCATGCGGGTACACGTACCGGTATCCGTCTGCACCGCAATACACCGGTGACGGGTTGGCGTACCACGCGTCGGTGACCGGCACATGGTCGATTTCTTGGGTCGACTACCGCGGCGCGACCGGCGCTCTGGAGCCGATGTACCGCACCACACCGTTCGACTATCAAGTCCGCGAGATCCAGACCGTGGGGGTTGCGAATCCATGACCAACGTGATCACACCCCAGACGTCCGGAGTCGGGTTTTCTCCAAGCGATCTTCCGGCCTCGAACGGGCTTCGTCTCCGGCCCAAGCGCCCGGCGCGTGCGGTGCTCGCGCTCCTGCTCGTGATCGCATCCGTGGCTGCGGCTCTCACGATCTACATCCGGATCGGCGACCGACAGGAGGTGCTCGCAGCTACGAGGACGATTCTCGCCGGCGAGCAACTCCGGGCCGACGATTTCCGTGTCGTTGCAATCTCATCGGAGGACGACCTCGCCGTCGTGCCGTCAAGAGATCTCGAAGCGCTCGTCGGGCAGTACGCCCGGGTGCGGATCGCTTCTGGATCCCTCGTGGTTGACAGCAGCTTGCAGTACAAGCCGCTGGTCAGTGCCGATCGCGTTCTGATGTCTGTCGGGGTGCGGGTGGTGGGAATACCGATCGGTTTACGGGAGGGGTCGCGGATCGCGCTCATCGTGACTCCCGGTCGGTCGACCACCGGCAGCATCCAGCCGGTGTTGATCGAGGCGACCGTTGCGGCCGTTCCGGGCAACCTAGGTGAACTGATCGGTGGCGAATCGTCGGGTTCGCTCGAGGTCGCGTTGTCGGTGGAGGTTCCTCCCGATCGGGCGGCTCTCGTCGGATCGGCCGACGATGTCGCGATCGGTGTCCTCGACCCGTCTGCGCCGTTTCCGACCGAGCAGGTGAACGAATGAGCCTGGTTGCGATCTGCGAAGCGCCCGGCACGACGGCTTCGACGACAACCGCGCTTGCGCTGGCGGCGCTGGCACCAGCCGACACGCCCACGATCATGCTGGAGTGCGACACGTCGGGCGGAGACGTCGCCGGTTGGGCCAGTCTGGCTGGTTCACCGTCGTGGTCGTCGGCAGTGTCAGGCGCGGACCGGTCCTGGCAGGGGGTTTACCGAAACCTGCAGTGCCTGCCGTCCGACCTCCACGTCATGATTGCTCCTCCAGCAGCAGACCAAGCCTCCACCGTCGTCAGCCACGCTGCCGAGCGCTTCGGACCGATGCTGAGCGAACTCGCGGAGGTCCTGGCGGTTGCTGACTGCGGCCGAACGATCGGGTCGACTCCGTGGCTCGAACAGTCAAACGTCATCGTCGTGCTGATCCGTCAGGCAGTGTCACCCAGTGCGACCTTGACGCGGATCGATCGCACCGTCGATCTGTGTCGGAACCTCACAGCCGTGCCGGTTCCGGTCGTGCTGGCCGTCGTCGGGCGGCATCCGTACGATGCTGTAGAGATCGCAAGAGCAGCCAGGTGTCCACTGCTTGGCGTACTCCCGGAAGATCCGACTGGCGCAGCGCTTGCGTCGGGGGCTTGGACAGTCGGGCGAGGAGCCTCGCGGAGCCTGTTGGCCCGTGAAGCCCGAACGCTGTCGGCTCGCCTTCTCGACATCGTGCAGCACTCTCGGCTCGCGTCGTCAGAGCTCGAGAACGAGCCGGTGTTCGAGGTGAGGTCGTGAGTTCTCCGGCGCGGTTGCAGCCGTACCCCGACGACCCGACGTTGGGCGAGTTGTCTGTCAAAGAGCGGCGGGAACTCGTCCGGCGCGTCGCTGATCGCGTCGGCACGGAAATCTCCGATCGGGTCCAGCACGCAGCGGAGTCCGGCGCGTCGATGTCCGGTGACGCCGAGCGGGTTGCCGCCGCCTCTGAGGTCCAGCGTGCGCTGGCATCTGAGAACGAGCAGCGGCTGCGTCGCGGTCTGCGTCCGTTCAGTGACTTCGCCCACCAGGCACTCTTCGACGCTGTGATGGCCCACGCCTACGGGCTCGGTGAACTCGATGTGCTCTGGCACGATCCGAGCGTCGAGAACATCAATGCCAACGGCCCGGACGACGTGTTCGTCACGTTCGCCGGAGGCAAGAAGATCAGGTGGGCACCGATCGCTGAGACCGAGGAAGAGATGATCGGACTCATTCGACGCGCTGCTCGCCGTCTCGGCTTGGTCGAGGTCGACTTCGACGGTCGGCACCCTCACCTCGATCTGCAGCTTCCGGACGGGTCGCGTCTGTACGCCGTGTACGGCGGCTCGCACGTCAACGGTGTGGCAACGAAGCCGTTGCTTGCCATTCGGCGGCATCGCCATCTCGAGGTCACGATCGACGACACGGTTCGGATGGGTGTGTGGCCTACTCGGGCCGCTCGATTCGTCCGTCAAGCATTCGTCGCTGGTTTCAACGTGGTGGTCGCCGGCGACTGGGGGTCAGGGAAGACGACGCTGCTGCGAGCGCTCTGCCTCGACGCGATCGCACCACACGAGCGGGTGGTGACGGTCGAGAAGGGCCTGACGGAGCTTGGTCTGCACCACTGTCCCGAACGCCTCCCGAACGTCGCCGCCCTGTTCTCCCGACCGGCGTCCGCAGAGGGCGACGGCGAGGTGACGGTGTGGGATCAAATCCAGGGCCCGTCCCGGCGTCTCGATCCGACCCGGGTGATCGTGGGCGAGGTGCTCGGCGACGAGATCGGCCCAGCGCTCGACGTGTTCGCCGGGTCGACACGGGGTTCGGCGTGCACACTGCATGCCCGCTCGGCCAAGGGGGTCGTCAACCGTTTCGTCTACCTCGGCCACAGTGCGCACCCGCCTGTGCCACCCGAGGCCGTGCGCCACGCGCTGGCCGAGGCCGCGCCGATCATCGTGCACCTTGAAGCGGACGATTCGGTCGAGGGTTCGATTCGACGGTTCTGTACCTCGATCGTCGAAGTCAACGGGATCGACGGCGACCAGTTGTCGACCACCGAACTGTGGGGCCTCGACGCAAACGAGCAACTCGTCGCAATCAACGCCCCCTCGGCGCAGAACCGTCGACGGCTTGCGCGACGGGGTTGGATCTGGGAGCGCGACGGCTGGGCCGATGCACTCGGAGGTTCGCGATGACTGCTCTGGTCCTCGTCGTGGTGGCCTGTCTGTTCGCCAGCGGTCTGCTCGTACTGGTTTCATCATGGTCCGAACCAGAAGAACGGCGACCTCGAACGATTGCCATCGACTGGGAACGTGGCGTCGTCGATGCCGGTGCCGGCGTCGGCGGCGGATTCGCGTTGCTCGGTGTCACCGGATGGATTGTCGCACTGCCCGTTGGCGGTGCGCTCGGATGGAAGCTGAGTGAGGCGTGGCGGGCGCGGAAGCTCGACCGCAGGTCCGAACAGGAGCGGATAGAGGCACTCGCAACGTGGTGCGAACAACTCCGGGATCTGCTGTCGGCCGAGCATGGGATCCTGGGCACGGTTGTTGCAACGGTGGTGACTTGTCCGGTCGCGATCCGTCCAGAGGTCGCCAGGCTCTCCACCCGTATCGAGCGCCAAGACCCGGCGGCCGCGATCCGCCAGTTCGCCGTCGAGGTCGACGACCCGTCGGGTGACCTGATTGCATCCGTGCTGGTCCTCGCGATATCGCACTCGGGCAAGACGTCGGAACTGCTGGGAGAGCTGGCAGCCACGATTCGCGAGCGAGCCGCGATGCGCCTCCGGGTCGACGCAGAGCGGGCAGGGCAGCGAGCAGAGGGGCGATTCGTGATCGGCTTCTCGGTGATC
>JBGTEH010000050.1:0-12266 GCA_041747915.1 Ilumatobacteraceae bacterium | reverse complement strand
GCCTCGCACCCAGTCGGCGGCATTGTCGACCGAGCCGATCTCGTCGAGCGCGTCGAGCGCACGACTCGGAGCGCCACCGTGCAGCGGGCCCGCCAGAGCACCCAGGGCGGCGCAGACCGCATCGGCTGCATCGGCGCCGGTCGAGGCGACGACACGGGCGGTGAAGGTCGAGGCGTTGAAGCCGTGGTCGATCGTGAGGATCATGTACTGCTCGACTGCGCGGGCGGCCACCGGCGTCGGGGCCACTCCGGTCACCTGGTGGAGGAACGCTGCAGCGTGGCTCAACGAGGGGTCGGGTTCCACGATGTCGTTCCGCTCGCCGACTCGATGGAGCGCCGCCATGACCGACGGAACGAGAGCGGCGAGTCCCAATGTCTGCTCGCGTCGTGTCGCGTCGTCGATGTCGATGACGGGACGCAGCCCCAACTCGGCCGACGCCACCGACAGCACCGCTCGGAGCTTGGAGAGCATCGACGCCTCGCGTCCCGCGACCACGTCGATCACCGGCAACAGCGCAGTCGGGATCGATCGCAATGGGGCAGTCCGAGCACGGAATTCGACGAGTTCGTCGCCGCTCGGAAGGCGGCACTCACGCACGAGAAACCACACCTCCTCGAACGATCGGGTTCGAGCGAGCACCGTGGCGTCGTAGGGCCCGTAGTGGAAGAAGCCACGGTCGCCGTCGACCGCCCCGATAGCCGTGTCGGCCGCGACCACACCGTTGAGCCCGGCGGGAACGTCGATCAGTTGTTGGGTCATGGTTCGAGTGTCCGTCGATCAACCGCGCAGATCAACATTGATTCGATCAACATTGACTCCATCAATCGGCGACCGCAGGATGGTGACGTGAGCACATTGATCCGAGCAGGCGAGGCGGCAGCGCTTCTCAACGTGTCGAAGCCGACGTTGTATGCGTACGTCAGCCGAGGTCGACTGACTCGTACCACGGCCGCCGATGGGCGCACATCGCTGTTCGCCCGCGACGAAGTGGAACGGCTGGCGGAACGCGGTCGTCGCGCCCCGGCGGGACCGCGACCGACCATCGACGTCCAGATCGCCTCGGATGTGACCACCATCGACGAGACATCGCTGCACTACTTCGACGACGACGTCAACGACCTCGTTGCGACGCGGCACTTCGAGGACGTCGCCGAGCTCCTCTGGTCGGGCGGACCGGCCCCCATCGCCACGTCATGGCCGAACAGCGAGGTGGGTGACCGGTCGGAGCTCGCCCCGATCGCCTCGATGCGATTGTCGCCGGTGGGAAAGATCGCCACGGCGGCCTGCGTCCTCGACGAGTTGCATCCCGACGCCGACGCGCCAACTGCAGCACGTCGACTGCTGCTCGCTGTTCCCGAGGTGCTCGGCTCGACACGCCGAACCGGGCGGTACGCGCACCGATTGACGGCAGCGTGGCGACCACGACCGAACACCGAACTCGTCGACGCAATCGACACGGCTCTCATCCTGCTGGCCGATCACGAGTTGGCCACCAGCACGATCGGCGTGCGAATCGCGGCCTCGGTCCGCACACCTCCATCGGTCGCCTACGTGGCCGGACTCGCCAGCATGGAGGGCCTCCTCCACGGCGTTGCGTCAGCCGAGTCGCACCGTTTCCTGCGCGCCTGCATGGAGTCCGACCCGGCAACGGTGATCGCGCGACTGCGATCCGAGCATCGGCCCCTGCCCGGATTCGGACACAAGGTGTATCGCGGCGTCGATCCCAGATTCCCGCCGCTGCTCGAGCGCGCCCGCCGGGTCGACCCCGACGTTGCAGCTTTGGTCGATCGAGTCGTCGCCGAAGCGGGACGGGTGATCTCACACCAACCGAACGTCGACCTCGCCGTCGGGGCGCTCACGGTGGCAGCCGATCTCCAACCCGACAATCCGATCTTCGCAGTGGCGCGCATCGCCGGTTGGGCCGCCCACTACGCCGAGGAGATTGCCGAGCCACCCGTGCGGTTCCGCGGCGTGGCCGCGAGACCAGTGTCGCGTAGGTGAGCTCGGTCGGCCGCCGCAGCCCGTTACCTCTGGGGTCTGACCCCAGATGTAACGGCAGACCGCCACTGCATTACCGGGCGGTGAGGTGGAACAACACCGCCGACTCGGGGAGCAGCGACGGAGGGCGCACGCCGTGGGCGGCGAGTTGGCGGCCCGTCAGTTCCACACCGTCGGTCAACCAGGTCGGTTGCGACTCGGCGAGCCCCCATCGCTCGCCGGGAAGAGCGACGGGCGCCACGTGATAGGTCCGTTCGGGGTCGAGCCCAGGGAGCCGCAGCACCGGCGACGTCAGGCTGTTCGCGGTCGCCAACTGGGCGAACGACACGAGCCCCTCGGAACGATCGGCGGCATAGACGCCGTGAGCGCAGTAGGCAGCGTCGGTGTCGAAGCGGACCACGTCAGCCGAGTGCAGCAGCGCCCGGAACCGCTTGTGCAGCGCAATCGCCTCGGCCAGTTCCGTGCGCCTGTGGTCGTCGATCGCGGCGACGTTCCACTCGACGCCGAGGTGGCCGAACATCGCCGTGGCCGCGCGGAACGCCAAGGTGTGAATCCGTCCGGTGGTGTGCGCCCGCGACGGGCCGATGTGGCATCCCATCACCTCGGGCGGGATCAGCATCGACGCGCCGCGCTGGATCGTCTGACGTTCGAGCGCGTCGTTGCAGTCGCTCGTCCACACGCGCTCGGTGCGCTGGAGGATCTCGTGGTCGACCCGGCCGCCACCGCTCGCGCACGATTCGATCTCGACGCCGGGGTGACGCGCCCGGAGTTCGTCGATGAGCGCGTACACCGCCAGCGCTTGAGCGTGCGTTCCCGGCGACCCCGTGGCGCCCGATCCCTGGACGTGGTTGCGGTTCATGTCCCACTTGACGTAGTCGATGTCGTGATCGCGCAGCAGCGCATCGAGCTGGCCGAGCAGGTGCGCAAAGGCCTCGGGTCGGCCGAGGTCGAGCACCAGCTGGTTCCGGCCGAGCAGTGCCTCGTAGCCATCAGTGGCGAGTACCCAGTCGGGATGGGCGCGGAAGAGTTCGCTGTCGGGATTGATCATCTCGGGCTCGACCCAGATCCCGAACTCCATCCCGAGCGCACGGACATGGCCGATCAGAGGGGCCAACCCGTCGGGATACACCGCAGCGGACACGACCCAGTCGCCGAGGCCGGCGGTGTCGTCGCGTCGCGATCCGAACCATCCGTCGTCGAGCACGAACCGCTCGACGCCCACCGCCGCGGCGACGTCGGCCAACGCGCACAGCCGATCGGTGTCGTGATCGAAGTACACCGCCTCCCAGGTGTTGAGCAGCACCGGGCGTGGCGTTTTCGGGTGGGCGGGGCTCGATCGAATCGACCGATGAAAGCCCCAGCAGGCGAGAGTCAACCCGTCGCCAGCGTGCACCGCAATCAGCTTCGGCGTCGAGTACGACTCGCTCGGCTCCAGCACGACCTCGCCGGGATGGAGCAACTCACCGGCGTGCACACAGCGCCGACCGTCGGCCAGGCGTTCGGCCGTCATCGTGTGGTTGCCGCTCCAGGCCAGGTGCACGCCCCAGACCGGGCCGTTCCACTCACCGAAACCCCGGGGTCCGGCGAACAACACGGGCGGGTTCTCGTGCGATGTTCGCCCGCGCCAGTTCTCCGAGGTGTGGGCGCCGTGATCCCAGGGTTGCCTGACCGGCTGGAACTCCCGGGCCCATCGTCCGTCGAACACGAGGAGTTCGTCGGCGCCGTCAGGCATCGGAAGCGTGAGGGTCAACGCGTCGAGCGAGTAGCGCTGGTCGCCGATGTTGGTGAGCGTCGCCGACACGGTGAGTGCGTCTCCGACGTCGACGATGGAGGTGAGTTCCAGTCGTGCGACCTCGTCACGTCCGACGACCGTGAGCCGGTTGCCGTCGCGGTGGTGCTCGACGGGCACGAACCTCGGTGCCCAGTCGCGCCCGCCGCCCCGATGCCCATGCAGCCCACTTCGCCCGGCGAAGCCGTCGGCGTGGAGGGGAACGAGGCTGATCGGTGCGGTCGTTCCGGTGGCCCCGGCCACGAGTGGGGCGCTCAGCGAGACACCGATCGCGTCGATGTCCGCGCCGACGCCGAGTGGGGCGCCCCAGTGCACCACCGTGGGGGTCGATGTTGCGATGTCGACGACGACATCGAACGTGGTTCCGTTCAGCTGCACGAAATTCGACACCCGCCAAGTTGACCACAGCACCGTCGCGCGGAATGCTTTCCGGCCTTCCGCTCACGGCGCGTGCCGCCGCGTCAGTCGTCGGTACCGCGCCTCGGGACCG
Source organism: Ilumatobacteraceae bacterium (assembly GCA_041747915.1). GTDB lineage: Bacteria > Actinomycetota > Acidimicrobiia > Acidimicrobiales > Ilumatobacteraceae > Sva-07. The sequence goes on along the minus strand of JBGTEH010000050.1, from coordinate 7,989 downwards.
AGTCGACGTCAGAATCGAGACCGATGTCGACATCAGGGTCCGAGTCGGCGCCGGGATCCGCATGCGCACCGGGAACGGCATCGGGATCGACATCCGCATCGTGCGGCGTCGGCGCCACGGCGGAGAGATCGTCGTCCTCGTCGGTTGGGGCAGCAGCAATCACGGGCTCGGCGATCGGGTGACTGCGCATCCACACGAGCACCACGGCGCCGATGACAACCGCGGCAAGCGCCACCCACTGATTGAGGCGCAGGCCCGCGAACTCGTCCGCACGGTCGATACGCAACCCCTCGACCCAGAACCGCCCGATGCCGTAGCCCATCACGTACATCACGAACAACTGTCCCGGCGCGGGCCTCCAGCGCTTGTCGATCGGCAGCAGCACCAGGCACAGCCCGAGACTCCACAGCGATTCGTACAGGAAGGTCGGATGGAACAACGTTCCGACCGCGTATCCGTCGAGGAGGTGTTCGGCGTCGATCTCGAGACCCCATGGCAACGTGGTCGGGCGACCGTAGAGCTCCTGGTTGAAGTAGTTCCCCCAGCGGCCGATCGACTGCGCGAGAGCGATCGCCGGTGCGGCGCACGTCGCAGCCGCCGCGATCGGGATCCCGCGCCGCCCGGTCAGGTACATGCCCACGAGGGTGCCGAGGAGCAATCCCCCGGGGATTCCGAGGCCGCCGTTCCAGATCGCCGGGATCTCGTCCCAGTTGTTGCGGAACCGGTCGTAGTCGGTGACCACGTGGTACAGCCTGGCGCCGATCACGCCGGCGAGCACGGCCCAGATCGCGATGGCACTGGCGTCGTCGCGTGTGCCGATCTGGCGCTCTTCGAGACGGCGGCCGAACAACCAGACCGCCGCGATCACGCCGAGAGCGATCATCAGGCCGTACAGATTGAGGCTGAGCGGCCCGATGTCGATCGAGTTGAACGATGGGCTGGGCAGGCTGGCGATCATCATCGGGCGATCAGCGCGCCGTCACGCGGGCGACGAACTCCACGGCGCGGCGGTTGATGTCGTCGGCGTCGTAGTCCAACGTGGCGACGTGATAGCTGCGCTCGAGCCAGACGTGGTCGACCTCGCCGCCGTACGTGGCGGCGAGGAGTTCACTGTTGGCCGGCTCCACCGTGTGATCCTGGCGCGAGGTGATCAACAGAAGCGGCATCGTGAGTTCGCCGTAGCGGCCCGCCAACGACGGCACGCCGTCGGTCATCATCGACAGCACCGCTCGCAACGGCGTGCCGTCGTACCCGTTCTCCTCACCGTCGGGGTCGGCGATGTCGCCGCTGATCGCCGGAGCAATTTCGGTCCCGTCGGCGATCATGTCGCCGATCATCTCGAGCACTTCCGCCGGCGGGGGCATGGTTGCGGGATTCACGCACACCAGGCCGACCACGTCGCCCAGGTTCAAGCCCGCCCAGAGCGTGAGCGTCCCGCCCATGCTCAAACCCATCACGACGATCTGTTCGGACCGTGCCGCGAGACGCAGGTGCGCGGCGGCGACATCGGCGGTCCAGTCGCCCCACGTTGTGTCGAGCATGTCGTCGATCGTCGTGCCGTGGCCTGCGAGCAGCGGCATCTCCACGTGGTGGCCGGCAGTCGCCATCGTGTCGGCGAGACCACGCATCGAGATCGGGTTGCCGGTGAAGCCGTGGATGACGAGTACCCCGACGTCGGTGGTGCCGGTGTGCGACATGGGTTCGGCTCCGGGCAGGACAGGTGACGTCGGCATCGCCCATGTTTCTACTCGCTCGCCCGCCCGGGCGGAACCCACCCGGCGATGTTCGTGTGACGGCGGGGGTCTGGGCCCTGGCATCACCGATGGCGTCAGATCGTCCAGCCGGGTTCAGCAGTACGGGTCGTTCGGGCCGAAGGGCTCGTCCCACCAGTCGGCCGGGACAGGTTCGGTGCGCCAGTCGGGATCGGGGTAGATGCAGTCGACCGGGCAGACCGGCAGGCACTTGTCGCAACCGCTGCACAACTCCGGGATGATGATGACGTCGGCCCCATGATTGAAGATCGCTCCGAAGTGAGGCGGGCAGTGGCGCAGACATGCGTCGCAGTTGATGCACTCCGACATCTCGATCCGCAGCGGGTCGTTGTGCCATTTGTCGTTGCGCGTGCGCAACGAGATGCGCTCGTCACGGGTGCCGGCCATTTGGGGCCGATCGTAACTCAGCCGTGATCCTGCCGTCTTGACCCGTGGGTCAAGATCGGTTGGACTGTCGGGGTGACCAACGCCAGCGCGCCCGAACTCGACGAGCGCAACCACACCGAACATGGTTTGGAACGCAAGCAGCAGCTCCTCGACGCCGCCGCCGTGCTCTTCGCCGAACGGGGGTACGCGGCCACGCGCATCGTCGACATCTGTGCGGCGGCCGGAGTCGCCAAGGGCCTGTTCTACTGGTACTTCCCCACCAAGGGCGCACTGTTCGCCGAACTCGTCCGAACGATGCGCCGACGCCTGCGACGCGCTCAGGCAGCGGTGCTCGATCCCGACGCCGACGCCGTCACCAGACTCGCCGATGGCGCCGAGGCGAGCGTGCGCTTCATGGCCGACCACGCGGCCTACTTCGCGTTGCTCGATGTCGAGCGGACCGATCCCGATGTGGCCGAAGTGCTCGACGAGGGAGCTGGGGTCTACCTCGACGACGTCAGACAGCTCGTGGAAGAAGGCCAGCGCGCCGGCCACATCGCAGACGCGCCGTCGAGGCTCGTTGCGGTGGGCGTCCTGGGTGCGGTGTCGTCGTTCTCCAATTCGTACCGCAACGGGCGTCTCGGCGACGACGTCACCGTCGACGACCTCGCGATCTTCGTGCGCCGCTGGGTCGCCAACGCCCTCAAATGAGACGCAGGGTCAGACCCTGCGTCTGACCCCGCGTCTCATTGTTGGTCGTCATTGGAGTTGGTCGACGAGTTCGGCGTGGCGGGCGACCATGACCTTGACGAATGCATCGACGAGGTCCGGTTGGAACTGTGATCCCGAGCCTGAGATGATGAAGCGAACCGACTCGGCGAGATTCCACTCGCGCTTGTATGTGCGACGCGTCGAGAGCGAATCGAACACATCAGCGATGGTCACGATGCGCCCCGAGAGCGGGATCGCCAGCCCACTGAGACCGTTCGGATAGCCCGACCCGTCCCACCATTCGTGGTGCGACCACGCAACCTCGGCCGCCAGCGCGAACAGCTCCGTCGACACGCCTGACAGCAGGCGACGACCGAGCACCGTGTGCTGTTTGACCTCGTGATACTCCTCGATCGTGAGCGGTCCCGGCTTGAGAAGCACCGTGTCGGCCACGGCCACCTTGCCGATGTCGTGCAACCGCGCAGCGAGCCGCAGCCGCTCGCACCACTCGGGCTGCTGGCCGATCGCATGGCCGATCTCGGCGGCAAGGTCGCCCACCGCACTGGTGTGCTTGGTCGTGTTGCCACCCCGGAATTCCGCCAACGCGGCGAGGCGCTCGAACGCCTCGAGGTGGTACGCATCGACATCGGCGTGATTGGCGGCAAAATCGGCGACCAGCCCGGTCGTCTTGAGGCGCGTGATCTCAGCGAGCTGACGCGCTGTCTCGTTGTCATGGGCCACCTGCACGGTGCGCAGACGAAGGTCGGCCGCATCGGTGAAGATCTCGCGGTGCAATGCGAAGTGCCGCTCGCGTTGCTCGAGTGCCTCGGCGTGGCGGCCGGCCTGCTTGAACGCGATCGCCAGGAGATCGTGCACTTCGAGTTCGAGTTCGCGATGGTCCGACCGGTCGGCGAGATCCAGCGTTGCCAGCAAGGTCGCGATCGCCGAGTCGAACTGTCCGCCGCGCAACGCAATGCGACCTTCCGACACCATGACACCGAGCTGTTCGTTGGGGCTGAGGGGATCGTCGCCGGCAGAGCGTGCATCCCAGTTTCGACGAGCCTCCGCCAAGCACGACGCTGCCGAATCGTGGTCGGACAGCCCCACATGCGCTTCGGCGAGATCTGCGAGCAGGCTCCCCACGAGCTGTGGCGCATGCACCCGCGCCAACTCGATCGATCGACGCCCGAGGTTCACTGCTTCGAGGTGCTCGCCGCGTCGACCCCGGATCCGGGCGAGGTTTCCGAGCACCATCGCGTCGATGTCGGGTCGACCCAGGGGTTCGTTGGCAGCCAGCGCACTCTCGTACGTGGCGATCGCGCGGGTGTAGTCGGCCATCGACTGATAGATCGCCGCGATCGAGTGCAGGATGCGTCCCTCGTCGATCACGTGGTCGGTCGCTCGGTACACCTGTAGCGCCCTCAGGCAATGGTCGAGGGCGTCGGGGTGATTGCTCGCCTGGTAGTACACGACGCCGATCAGGTGCAGCGACCATGCAAGAGTCAGGCTCGGCTCGTTCGGTTCCGCGAGTTCCACAGCCTCGGAGGCGAGGGCGAACGCGTACTCTGCTCGACCGCGCTCGTGGGCGATCGACGCCAGCTGATACAGCGCTTCGGCCTCGGTCTCACGCAAGTCGTTGGTGCGCGACAACACCCGGGCGTCGAGAGCAAATTGACGAGCGGCATCAGCGTCGACGGAGCGACATGCGGCCGACTCGTCGAGCAGCGATCGAATCCGTCGCTGCTCGACCGTCAGGTCCGTCGTCGAGGTTTCGTGCACCCGTTGTCCTCACTGATCGCGTCTCATCACGCAACGAACGCTTGCTCGCGGCTGGTCTGCGACAGTAATCGCCTCGGCCCCAGTGCTGTTACGGAACACGCCGATCTTGAGCAACAACAGACCGTGAGTGACCGTCGACCACGGTGCGTATTCTTGCCAACGCGATGCGAGCTCACCGGGGTGCCCGACAGGTCGACCGCGGCGCCATCTGGGCGTTCACCCCGGTGGTCGCCATGGTTCCGTTCAGCCTGCTCGCGCTGCTCGTGATCTGGCTCCCGATCGGATGGGCGACCGGGTTGTCGTACTGGTGGTTCACCGTTGGATTTCTCGTGGCGGGTCTCGGGCTGTTCATTCGGCCGATCCAGGTGCTGGTGCTCACGCCGGTGCTGGGCGCCCGCCAACCCACCGTTCACGAAGCGGCCATCATCGAACCGCTGTGGGCCCGAATCGCGCAGGCCAACGACCTCCCACCCGGCCGCTTCGTCGTGCGAGTCCTGCCCTCGGACGAATTGAACGCGTTCGCGTGCGGGGGCCACCTCGTGGTGGTCACGACGTACGCAGTCGAGGAATTGTCACAGGGTCAGCTGCGCGGGGTGCTCGCGCACGAGCTGAGCCATCACCTGGGTTTGCACACCGTGGCGATCACCGTCGGGCACTGGTTGTCGGTTCCCGTGGTCGTGTTGGCGCGCGTGGGGGTCTTCCTCGAGAACGTTGCCCACGCCGCTGCCGACAGCTTCGGCCGAGAATCTCCGCTGATCTCCGCTGTCGGCAACGTGATGGCGGCGGTGGTCAACTGGATCTCGTGGATCTTCACCGCTGCACTGCGAGGCAGCGACGCGCTCGCCAACCTTGTCGGTCACTCGTCGGAGTTCGAAGCGGATCGCCGCGCCGTGCGCATGGGCTTCGGCCGAGAGCTCGCCAGCGCTCTGCGCCAACTCCTCGCGGGTGGCGCCGGTGGCCGCCCGATCGGTTGGAGGGCGAGGCTCGGCGCATCACATCCGCCGGCGCGCACCCGGGTGGCGCGCATCGAAGCGCTGATGCGTCATCCGGCGCACTGAATACTCGAGTCGGTCACGCCGTGATCGCAGCGACGATGGCCTCGAGCATCGTCACGAGGTCACCGGGCGCAAGGCCGATGTCCATGCCGCGCTTGCCACCGCTCACGTAGACGACATCGAACAACTCGGCCGATTCGTCGACGACGGTGCGCAGCTGCCGACGCTGGCCGATCGGGCTGATCCCACCCACGATGTACCCCGACGAACGTTCGGCACGCGACGGCTCGCACATGACCGCCTTCTTCGCCCCGACTGCGGCCGCGGCACGCTTCATCGAGAGTTGGCAGCTCACCGGAACCACGGCTACAACCAACTCGTCGTCGGCGACCACCACCAGGGTCTTGAACACCTGGTCGGGATCGAGCCCCAGCGACTCGGCCGCCTCACGCCCGAAGTCGTGCAGGTCGTCGCCTCGTTCGTATTCGTGGATCGAGTAGTCGATCCCGGCAGCATCGAGCGCGACGACGGCGGGGGTCACGACCTCGACTGTAGAACCCGGTCGCACTTGTAAGGTCGGCGCGTGCGCCTCACCGCCGATCCGTCGAAGTCGTCGCACGACTACCAGTTCCATCACGAGATCAGGGTCCGCTTCGTCGAAACCGACGCGATGGGGATCGTGCATCACAGCAACTACCTCCACTACTTCGAGGAGACCCGTGTGGCGTACCTGCGCCATGTGGGGCATCCGTTCACCGAGTGGCGCGACGCGGGACTCGAATCGCCGGTGCTGGAGTCATTCGTCCAGTACCGCCAACCGCTGCAGTTCGACGACGTCGTGACGGTGCACCTGGCGCTGGCCGACGTGACGCGTGCGACGTTCCAGATGGCGTACCTGCTCACGGTCGACGATGCCGCCGACACGCCCGGCGTGCGCGCAACCGGGGTGACCGTGCACGGCTGCGTGACTACCGCCGGACGCCCGACGCGACTGCCCGAGTGGCTCACGGCCATGGTGCGCCGTTGAATGGTTGCCTCACACCCTGGGTCTCGTGACGGGTTGTGACGTTCGGGGTCGCTGCGGCGCGGGAGCGGTCGGTACGTTCGTGGACATGGCTGACACCGCTGCTTCGACCCGCGTCCCCTTGGTCGACTATCTCGTGCTCGACGACGGCGACCCGCATCTCGTGGCCCACGAGTGCACCAACTGCAGCGCCCGATTCTTCGATCGCCGCAACGCGTGCGCTTCGTGTTTCCGCACGCAGTTCCGCACGGTCCGGATCGCCAGCGAGGGCGTCCTGCGGACCTTCACGATCGTCGCGTTCGCCGCGCCAGGGGTGGAGGTGCCGTTCGTGTCGGGCGTGATCGACTGCGACGGCACCAGTGTTCGCGGGAACCTTCGCAACATCGAGCCCGACGCCGACCATGTGCACACGGGCATGCGGGTGGCACTGACCACCTACTCGCTCGGCTCCGACGACAACGGCACCGAGGCCATCGGCTTCGCGTTCCAACCCACCTGACCCCGAGAATCCTTTTGCGGCGCGAATTGAGTGAGCCGCACCACCCGAAACGCACCACAAACGACAAGGCGACCGAACCAACCCGTTTGCGGCGCGAATTGAGTGAGCCGTCCCACCCGAAACGCACCACAAACGCCGAATCCGAACGATGACCACAAGGAGCAACCACATGAGCGCCAGTGACGAGATCTGGATCCTCGGGATCAACATGACCAAGTTCGGCAAGCACACCGACCGCGACGTGGTCGACCTCGCGTCGGAAGCGGTGATGGCCGCACTCGCCGACGGCGGGGTCACGATGGCCGACATGGGCGTCCTGGCGGCGGGCAACCTGATGGGTTCCGGCGGCATCGGCCAGCAGCTCCAGAAGCAGGTCGGCCAGACCGGGATCCCGGTGTACAACGTGTCGAACGCGTGCGCCACCGGTGCCACGGCGTTGCGCACGGCCATCATGTCGATCAAGGCGGGCGAGTCCAACATGGGCTTGGCGGTCGGCGTGGAGAAGCTCGCCGGCGTCGGCCTGCTCGGCGGTGGCGGCCGGGCGAAGAAGGACGGCAACGAGTGGGAGCCGCAGGGCCGCTACGGCGCGGTCACATCCACCGACGGCCGCATCGGCACCGACACGATGCCCGGCGTGTTCGCCCAGGTGGGCATGGAGTACGGCCACCGTTACGGCGGCGCCGACTTCGAGCTGTTCGCCAAGATCTCCGAGAAGAACCACGCTCATTCCACGCTCAACCCGCTGGCGGCCTACTCCAAGCGGTTCACGCTCGAGGAGATCATGGGCGACATGATGATCGCCTACCCCAACACCCGCCCGATGTGCTCGGCCAACTGCGACGG
>JBGTEH010000049.1:0-5194 GCA_041747915.1 Ilumatobacteraceae bacterium | reverse complement strand
CACCGGGGTGCTCGCGGCACCCGCCGAGTTGGGTGCCGCCATGGCGAGCGTGCTCACCGACGACGCGCTGCGGATGCGTCTCGGCGCGGCGGCAGCGACACGAGCGACCGCGTTGACCTGGGACTCCAGCGCCCTGGGGGTCTGCCGCGTGCTCCACGAGGTCGCATGTGGGGCGTCGACCCCAAAGTAGCCTGCCCCCGACATGCGCAGCGTGGTGGTGCTCCCGACGTACAACGAGGCCGAGAACATCGAGCTGTTCCTCCGAGCGGTTCGTGAGTCGGCACCGACCACCGACGTACTCGTCGTCGACGACAACAGCCCCGACGGAACCGGGGCGATCGCCGACCGAGTGTCCTCAGAACTCACAGGTGTCAGCGTGCTGCATCGGCCCGGCAAGGCGGGCCTCGGCAGCGCCTACCGGGAAGGGTTCGCTCGCGTTCTCGGCGGCGAGTACGACGTCGTCGTGTCGATGGACGCCGACTTCTCCCACGATCCCGCGCAGATCCCCGACCTGATCGCCGCGGTCGAGTCGGGGGCCGATCTTGTGATCGGCTCGCGGTACGTACGCGGCGGTGGTACGACCGACTGGCCGATACACCGCCAGCTCCTGTCGAAGTGGGGCAACGCGTACACCCGTCGCATCCTGAACGTGAGCGCGCACGACTGTACGAGCGGGTATCGGGCCTATCGATCATCTTCGCTGGCGTCGATCGATCCCACCTCGACATCGGCCGAGGGTTACGCGTTCCTGACCGAACTCGTTCGACGGCTCACTGCGTCGGGCGCTGTCGTGGTGGAAGCACCCATCGTGTTCCGCGACCGTCTGCGGGGAAAGTCGAAGATGTCGGGCCGCATCATCGTGGAGTCGATGCTGCTCGTCACCCGCTGGGGGGTCGCGGACCGGATCAACCGCGTCCGAGGCCGTCAGTGAACAACACGGTGAACGAGCCGATGAACGACACGATGAAGGACGCGGTGAACGACGCGGTGAACGACACGCGGGTCATCGCTCGTGTCGTCGGGTCGGTCTGGTCGCCGATCGTGGTGGTGCTCGTGCCATTCGTCGTCGCGGCGATTCGTGTCGCCACGCGCACGTGGTATCCGGTGCTCGACCTGGCGATGACGGAGTTCCGCGTGCGCGACGTCGGTGGGCCCGACACGCCCCTCATCGGCCTGCCGGGAAGAATCGGGATCTTCCCCGACCAGGGCAGCCACCCCGGTCCGCTCGGGTACTACCTGCTGGCACCGGTGTACCGACTGTTCGGATCGTCGGCGGTCGGCCTCCTGGTGGGAGCGGCGGTGATCGGCGCAGTGGCGGCCGTGGCGACGATGCTGGTGATCCGGCGCATGGGCGGAATCCGGCTGCAGTGGGCGGTCGTCGTGGTCCTTCTCGTCGTCGTACAGACCTACGGATTCGACTTCGCGGCACAGCCGTGGAATCCGTACTTACCGCTGCTGGTCTGGTTCGCCACGCTCGTTGCCGTCTGGGCCGTGATCGTCGGTGACAGTGGCGTGCTGTGGGTCGCCACTCTGGCCGGGTCACTGTGCGCTCAGACCCACCTCCCGTACCTCGGTCTGGCCGGCACGGTGGTGATCGGTGCGACGTTCGTGGTCGCCTGGCGCTGGTGGCACGCCGACAACGGGAGCGTCGAGCGTGCTCGAGCCGGGCACAGCTTGGTCATCGGCGTCGGCGTCGGAGTGGTCTGCTGGATCCCAGTGGCGCTGGATCAGCTGTTCGGCTCGCAGAACCTGTCGGCGATCGTCGACTATTTCCGCGATCCTCCCGAGGCTGCGATCGGCGAGCGGGCGGGTCTGGAGCTGCTCGTGCGACATCTCGACATCACCCGATTCACGGAACTCGCCGGATCGGGCACCGACATCTTCGAGGTCGCCGCAACGCAGGCCCAGAGGTCGTTGATCCCCGGGGTCATGCTCCTGATCGCGTGGGCGATCGCAGCGGCGCTGGCCGTGCTGGTGGTGCGCAACCGGCGACTCGTGTTGCTCCACTCGCTGCTGGCCGCGTGCGTCGTGCTGGGAGCGTTCTCGATGGCGAGGATCTTCGGCAAGGTCTGGTACTACCTCACGCTGTGGGCCTGGTCGATCACCGCATTGATTCTCGCCGCAGTGGTGTGGACGGCCGTCGAGATCATCGCGCGTCGACTCGGTGATCGTCGTCGCTTGGATCAGGGCGTGTCTGGCGGCCTCGTCGTCGTCGGCGTGGTGATGTGGTCGACGCTGGTCGCCCAGGCGACCACTGTCGTGGTGCCCGAGGAGCACCTGTCTCGTCCGCTCGGTGCGGTGGTCGCCCCGACCGTGGAGGCGCTGGAGGCGGGTGTCGCCGGAGCGGCGGGTCGAGACGGCACCTACGCAGTGGTGTGGAACGATGCGGCGTCGTTCGGTTCGCAGGGCTTCGGCCTGGTGAGCGAACTCGAGCGGCGCGGGTTCGATGCCGGCGCCCCCGAGTTGTGGCGCGTGCCTGTCACCGAACAACGCGTGGTCGACATCGACGACGCCGATGCCGTGGTGCTGTTCGTCACCGGCGCGTACCTCGATCAGTGGCGTGACCAGCCCCTGGCGATCGAGGTTGCCACCGTCGAGCCCCGCTCGGCCACGCAACGCCGAGAGTTCGACCAACTGCGCACGGAACTGCTCGACGGATTGGCTGCGCTGCCGATCGACGCCGGTCGCCGCGATTCGCTCGTCGAGGCCGTCGATCTCAACCTGTTCAGCGTCCAGACCGACCCGGCCGTGCCGATCGATCTGCAGCGCGTCGTCGATCGGATGTTGAAGCTCGGCCAGGAGACGGCGGTCTTCCTGATCTCGGCCGATCAATGGGACGCGGCTGCTCGATGACCGATTCGGCGACGATGGGGCATCTCGATCGGTGGCGGCGGGCGAGCTGGATGCTGATGGCGACAGCGACGTCGGCGGTCATCGTGTTCTCGGCGGTGCGAGGCGTGCGGGCGGGCTACGAGGCGGTCAACGACAATGCACTGATCGAGTTGCGCGGGCGCGACGTACTGACCGCGGATCACCCGCTGTTGGGGACCTGGTCGTCGGCATCGATCAGTTCAGGCATCGATGTCAACCATCCGGGCCCGCTGCTGTTCGACCTCGTTGCGGCACCCGTGAAGCTCTTCGGTGGGGCAACCGGCATCGCAGTGGCGATCGCCCTTCTCAATGTCGCTGTCGTCTGGCTGGTGGGTTGGGTGACGTGGCGAGTTGGCGGCGCCACGGCAGCGCTGACGGCTCAAGTGGTGACGGCCGGGCTCGTGTGGACGCTCGGGAGTGAACTGCTCTACGACCCGTGGCAGCCCAACGTCCTCGTCCTCGTCTTCTGGCTCGTGATGTGCGCGGCGTGGGCGGTGGCGGCCGATGAAGTCGTGGTGTTGCCGCTGGCTGTCGGCGCCGGTTCGTTGGCCATGCAGACCCACCTCGGCTACGTGTTCGTCGTGCCGATCCTCGTGGGGTTCGCGTTCGCAAGGGTGATCATCCGGCGGCGTCGGCTCGGGCCGGGGCGATTCGGCGACCTTCGTCGACCGGTGACGATCTCCGTCGTCGTCGCGGTCGTGCTTTGGGCGCAAACCCTGTGGGAGCAGATCTTCGGTGCGGGCCGGGGCAATCTCACCCGGGTGCTGATCGCTGGCACCGTGGGAGGCGACGACTTCGTGGCTGCCGAGAGTTCGCGCACCGGGATCACCGTCGGTGTCCGGATCCTCGGTGCCGTCCTCGCCCTGCCCCCGTGGTGGGGGCGACCGGGCTTCGACAGCTCGATTCCGTCGTCGACCTGGGTCGAGACCTCGGCGGGACGGGTGCTCGACGCTCCCGGTTTGCGCACGTTCGGACCTGCCGTCGTCGGCCTCGTCGCGCTGGCCGCGCTGATTGCCCTCGCGTGGCGCCGTGTGCGCCGGGCCGGTGAGTGGAAGCTGGACGCCGGGTTCCAATTGCTCGCTGTTGCGTCGGCGGTCGGCGCGATCACGGTGATCATCACGCCCATCGACGTGCTCGGTCTGTCGCCTCACAAGGTTCGCTGGCTGTGGGTGATCGGGGCGTTCGGTACCTACATGCTCCTGATGGCTGTGCTCGTCGGGCTGCGCGAGGATCGGCGTCGTGCCACAGTGGGCGTGATGGGGGCGATCGGTGTGGTGGCATTGGCGGCAACCATTCCGACGCACGCCAACCAGGCCGGCCCGGTGATCTTCCGCGCCACCTACGACTCGATCGGCGACGTCCGCGACCAGGTGGAGGACTACCTCGTGACATCACCCGCCGCTCCGTCGGCGGTGGTCTTCGACGCGGGCGGGATCGGGTTCGCCGAGCCGTACACGGTCCCCGTGCTCACCGAGCTCGTCGGAAGCGGTGTCGAGGTGTTCACGTTCGACTCGTCGTTCGCTCGCCAGCTCGGCCCCCAGCGATACGCCGGAGCGGGAGCGTCAGCGCTCCCCGTGGTGTTCGTGCGCGTCGGTGCCGACGCGCTGTCGACCCCGCCCGGGGCCGTGCGCATTGCGTTCCACGACGGTGAGTTGACGCCGTTCGATCCGTCGAACGTGACCGATCGGGCGGTCGCCGTGTTCCTGGTGGATCCACCGTGAGCCGCCGTGTCACCACCGTCGACATCGTCGTGCCGGTGTACAACGAGGAAGACATCCTCGAGTCGAGCGTCGGTCGGTTGCGCACCTACCTCGACGACACATTTCCGTTCGAATGGCGCATCGTCATCGCCGACAACGCCTCGACCGATCGCACCGCCACCATCGCCGACGCGCTCGCCAGCTGCGATCAACGGATCAGCCATCTGCGGATCGACGAGAAGGGTCGCGGCCGCGCGTTGCGGGCGGCGTGGTCGCAGTCCGACGCCGACATCGTCGCGTACACCGATGTCGACCTGTCGACCGGGCTGACCGGGCTGCTTCCGCTCGTCGCGCCGCTCGTGTCCGGACACTCAGACCTGGCCATTGGTTCGCGGCTCAGTTGGGCGTCGGTGGTCGCACGAGGTCCAAAGCGGGAGTTGATCTCGCGTTGCTACAACCTGCTGCTGCGCATGGTGTTCGCAGTGCGGTTCCGCGACGCGCAGTGCGGGTTCAAGGCGGCGCGCACCGACGTGGTCAAGCTGTTGCTCCCGGCCGTCGAGGACGAGGCGTGGTTCTTCGACACCGAGCTGCTGCTCGTGGCGGAGCACAACGGCCTGCGGATC
>JBGTEH010000048.1:0-7707 GCA_041747915.1 Ilumatobacteraceae bacterium | reverse complement strand
GAAGAGTTGGAAGGCAGCGGCGCCGTGGGAGAGCTGTGCGTCGATGAACGTGATCGCCGACTCGGCGAGGCGCTCCATCACGTCGTGCCACAGCACTTCGTCGTTGTGGATCAGGGCCTTGGTGTGGCGGTAGTCCTTGCTCGGGCGTCCCTCGATCAGGTAGCTCGCCACGGTGAACGGTGCGCCGGCGAAGGCGAGAAGTGGTACGTCGAGTTCGGCGACCAACCGTTCGACGGTGGCGATGACGTAGTCGATGTCGTCGAACTCGAGCGGTCGCAGTCGTTCCACATCGTTGCTCGAACGCAGCGGATGTTCGGCGACCGGGCCGGTTCCCGGCGCGACGTCGATGCCGAATCCCACGGCGTGAGGTGCCACGACGATGTCGCTGTAGAGAACCGCCGCGTCGACGCCGTAGCGACGCACCGGTTGCAGGGTGATCTCGGCGGCGAGATCGGGCTGCTTGATCGCGTCGAGAATCGAGCCCCCGCCCCGCACCGAGCGGTATACGGGCAACGCTCGCCCGGCCTGACGCATGAACCACACCGGGGTGTGCCGGCCGTGGCGTCCGTGCGCAGCGGCCAGAAACGCGCCCTCGTTCGAGCCCGGGGCGGGATCGGACGACTCGCTGGGGGCGGACGCGTCGTGTTCGTCGAGTGCGGTGCCCATCGGCGGTCACGCTACCGCCCGGTCCGGTGCCGAGGGAGGTCGTGAGTCATGGTTGCGCCGATAGCATTTCGTGACCCGATATGACGCAGCAGCATCCCGATCTCGCTGACGAACAGGCCTACATCGACCATTCGTACGAATGTCTTCGCGTCAGCCGTGAGCACGCCTGGCGCCTCCGTGACCTGAGCGAGGCCGACTTGGGCGGCACGTTCCAGGCTCGATTCGAGCGCAATGCGTTCGACGAGGCCCTGCTCAAGCGCCTGGCCGACCTCGAGCTCGGCGGTTCGTCGCTCGTCTTCGGACGCATCGATCGCTCCGCCGAATCGCCGGGTGCGGTGGAAAGTTTCCACATCGGGCGTCTGGCGGTGGCCGACGTCGAGCGTGAGCCCGTCGTGGTCGACTGGCGTGCCCCGGTCGCCGAACCGTTCTACCGCGCGACCGGCCGCAACGCCATGGGGCTCGTTCGTCGCCGGCACTTCGCCGTCGAGGGCCAGCGGCTGTTGGGTATCGAGGACGAACTGTTCGGTGAAGGCCATCTGGGCCTCGGCCACGACGACGGTCTCGGAGTCGACGGAAATGTCGGAGCCGACGAACGGCTCGATGCAGCGACCGGGCCGGGTCCCGATGGTCTTCGTGGGTACTCCACGCTGCTGGCCGCACTCGAGCGCGGTCGGACCGGCACGCTCGGCGACATCGTCGCCACGATCCAGGGCGAACAGGACGAGATCATCCGTTCGCCCCAGCACGGGGTGCTCGTCGTGCAGGGTGGGCCGGGCACCGGCAAGACCGTCGTTGCGCTCCATCGGGCGGCGTATCTGCTCTACACCCACCGCTTCCCGCTGGAAGACCAGGGTGTGCTCGTGATCGGCCCGAACCGGGTGTTCCTGCGATACATCGAACGCGTCCTGCCGTCGCTCGGCGAGGCGGGCGTGGAACAGGTGGTGCTGTCCGACCTCGTGCCCGGTGTGCAGTTCCTGCGCCCCGACGATCGCTCGGGAGCCGACTCGCCCACGGCGGCGCGTCTCAAGGGCGACGCCCGAATGTCCGACATGATCGATCAGGCGATCGGCGACCGCGAGCGCCCCCTGCGCGATCATCTGGAGATCCCATTCCGTACCGGATACGTCCGCCTGCGCACCGAGGAGTCCGCTCGCATCGTCAAGGCCGCGCGACGCCGATTCCGACGTCACAACAGCGGTCGTCGGTTCGTGGAGAACGAGGTGTGGACTGCGCTCGCGGCGAGCTACCACGACCCCGAGATCGGGCCGGCATCGGTGAAGGACACGCTGCGCGGCACGCCGGAGATACGCGCTGCGCTCGATCGCATGTGGCCCTTGTTGACCCCGGCCCAACTCCTGCACGACCTGTTCGGCTCGAAGGCGCTTCTCGAGCTCGCCGCACGTGGGGTGCTCGACGAATCAGAGGCGCTGGCATTGTTCCGCCAGCGCTCGGAGACCGTCGACGAGGTGCGTTGGACACCTGCTGACGTCGCCCTGCTCGACGATGCCCGCGACGTTCTGGGCCCCAAACCGGCACGCAACGGCAAGATCGACGACGCCGACGAGATCCGTACCTACGGACACATCGTCATCGACGAGGTGCAGGACCTCACCCCGATGCAGCTCAAGATGGCCACCAGGCGTTCACTCAGCGGCGCCATGACCATCGTCGGCGACCTCGCTCAAGCCACGGGTCCGCTCGCTCCCACCGACTGGGACGACGTGCTCGTACACCTTCCCGATCGCAAGCCGTCGCGAGTGATCGGGTTGTCGGTCGGCTACCGCATCCCCGGCCAGATCATGGAGCTGGCGAACCGCGTGATGGCGGTGGCGACACCGTCGCTGCGTTCGCCGGTATCGGTTCGCGTCGGCGATGCGCGGCCGGTGTTCGTGCGCGCGGACTCTGGCCTCGGTCGAGCGGTCGCCGATCAGGTTCGTTCGCTCACGTCGGCGATCCCTGGTGGAAGCATCGGCGTGATCGCCCCCGATTCGATGATCGACGACCTGTCCGAGCATCTCACTGCGGCCGGCATCAACCACGGCACTGCGACCCGGACCGGCCTCGACGAGGGCGTCACGCTCGTGCCGGTGAGCGTCGTCAAGGGTCTCGAACTCGATGCCGTCGTGGTGGTCGAGCCGGCTCGGATCGTGTCGGATCACGAGCACGGCATGCGGTCGTTGTACGTGGCACTCACCCGTCCGACGCAACGCCTGAGCATCGTGCACGGCGACGAACTCCCCGAACCGCTGCGTTGAACGCACCGTAGCGAACCTTGCCGACCCTTCCCGACCCCCTCCCGACCCTCCCGACCCGTGCCGGTCAGCCGTCGCCGGTGTATCGGTCGACGAGGTCGGTGAGGATCTTGACTGCCTTGTCGGCGTCGGCCGGGCGGATCCTGACCACGGCGTTGCGCGCCATGTCGACCGTCGTCTGGATGTCACTGGCGAGGTCGCGCCGGGTGGCCTCGACGTCGACTCTGGCCACGGCCCAGATGGCCTCGAGACGTCGCAGCGTTTCCTGCTCGTCGCCCTCATCGGCGATCTGAGCGCTGAGTTGGCTCATCGCCAAGGACATCTCGGCGAGGAGTTCGGCGGTGCTGCCGACGATCGGCACGGTCGCGATCACGGTCGTGATCTCGGCCGAGCCGCTGGGGCCGGCGCTGGTTGCGGTCGGATCGGCGTCGACCTCGACGACGGTGTCGGCGCACGCCGACATTGTGACGATGACGGCGAGTGCGGCGGCGATGGTCGATCGCCGCCGCGTCACGAAGTGACCAGGATGCGTTCGCTCGCGAACGACCCGACGCCGATGTGGCGCCCGGCGATCTCGACCGTCAACGTGCCGTCGGGCGAGGCCGCCGTGACCGTGCCCCGGTTGCCGGGCTGGATCGCGGAGGCCTCGAGGTACTCGAGGAGGCCGGGCTCGAACTCGAGCTCCTCGGTGATTCGGCGCACGGTGAACCCGGTGCCGACCGCCACGTCCGACAGCGGTGCGGAGTCGGGCGCTTCGTAGCCGGAGCCGGGGATCGGGTTGCCGTGCGGGCAGGTCGTCGGTGAGCCGAGCAGGTCGTTCAGCGCCCGTTCGACCGAGTCACTCATGATGTGCTCCCACTTGCCGGCCTCGTGGTGCGCCTCGGCCCACGAGAGCTTGAGTACGTCGGTGAGGAAGACCTCGGCGAGACGGTGCCGGCGCACGACTCGTTCGCCGAGGCGGATGCCGGCGTCGGTGAGACGGATGCCGTCGTCGGAGTTGATCAGGCCCTCGGTCTCGAGTCGTTTCATCATCTCGCTCACCGCCGGCCGCGAGACCTGGAGGCGTTCGGCGATGCGCGCCTGGATGACCTCGACATCGTCCTCGTCCAACTCGAAGATGCACTCGCAGTACTCCTCGAACGCGGGATGATGTTCACCGCTCGCAGGCATGCGTGGATCCTACCCCTGCCGCCCGCCCCCTGTAACGCCGTGGTCTGTGACGCAGTCAGACGCCAGCGTTACATCTGGAGTCGGCGCAGCCAGCTCTCGGCGTAGCGCAGCCGTCGTTCGAGCTGATCGGTCGTTGCGGTTGCCACTCGGGCCACGCCGGCCAGGCGGTTCATCTCGCCTTGGACCTTGGCGTGGCTCGAACCGGTGATGTCGACGAGCCGCTTGGCGACGTGGGCGTTGCGGGTGCGCAGGTCGTCCTTGCGTTCGGCGACGCTCAGCGACGATTCGGGCACGAGCCCCGCCGCCGTGGGCACGTCGGGCAGTTCGAGATCACCGGCGGTGTCCACGACGAAGCACGGCTCGGGGACCTCGACCTCGTCGTCGTACCGGGCGATGTCGGTGAACGTCGGCTCGTATCGCACGCCGTCCTGGGTCACGGTGTGCACCGCGATGTCGGTCGCCGTCGACGACACCACGGCGAACAGCGTCAGTTGTTCCGCGGCGTCGTCAGGGTGGACCTGAGCGTCGAGGCCCCCATCGATCGCGAACTCGCTGCCGTCGTCGCCGTGTCCGGGTGGTCGAAGGACGTGCCGGCGCGCTTCGGCGATCTCGAAGGCGTGCGTGCGCAGTCGCGGGTCGTCGGGGATGTAGACGTAGGCCTTCTGGCCGGGGCGACCCGGCTGCCAACGCACGAAGCGGCCGACCGCCTGACGGAAGAACAATTCGGTCGAAGTGGTGGTGGCGAAGACCCCGACGCGAAGGCGAGGGATGTCAACTCCCTCGGACACCATCCGGACGGCAACCAGCCACGGCCGGTCGTTGTGGCTGAACTCGGCGAGCTTCTTCGATGCGGTCGGGTCGTCGCTGACGACGACATCTGCTGGCGCACCGAACCGGTCGCGCAGCAGGCGCGCGATTCCGTGCGCGTGGTCTTGATCGATTGCGATCACGAGGCCGCCGGCGTCCCAATGATCACGCCTGATCGCACGCAGCTGGTCGTTGGCGCGGGCGATCACGCTCGGCATCCACTCTCCCTCGAGGCTCAACGCCGTCCGCAGACGCATCGACGTCTGATCCTTCGCCAACTCGTCCTGGAAGCTGGCCGTGATCACATCGCCTGACGCAGTGGTCCACTCCATGTCGCCGTCGACACGGGGGAAGTAGACGGGACGGACCACGCCACCATCGCGCAGGGCGTCGGCGTAGCCGTAGGTGAAGTCGGCGTGGGCCAGTTCGCCCTCGCCCGTGGCGTCGTAGCGGACGAACGGGATCTGGATGGCGTCACTGCGGAATGGTGTTCCCGACAGTGACAGGCGGCTGGCGGCGTGACCGAAGGCGATCCTGATGCTGTCGCCCCACGCTTGGTCGTGACCCGCGTGGTGGATTTCGTCGAGGATCACGAATCCATCGGCCGACAGCCCGGCGAGCCTCCGCGCGGTGTCGCCGGTGGCGACCTGCTGGTAGGTGGTGACGAGGCCGTGGACGTCCCGGGCGAGCCCCTCGCCTGGACTCCAGTCGGGATCGAGCTGGAGGCCGAGTCGGTGCGCCGCGAGCGACCACTGCACCTTGAGGTGGCTCGTCGGCGCCACGACGATCAACGGGCGCGGATGATCGGCCAGGCTGGCTCGGGCGCAGGTGAGCGCGAACGTGGTCTTGCCGGCGCCTGGCGTGGCCACGGCGAGGAAATCGGCGCCGGTGCTGGCCCGGAACTGGTCGTAGGCGGCTCGTTGCCACGGGCGCAGGGTCACGGTCGGCATCGGCCTCCCGAGTCTGGCGGTCACCATCGCACTCCCCAACCCCCGACCGACGCCGATACCCACTTCGGCGACGTGGATGGCCAGCGCTACGGTGGATGTCGATGACCGATCAGTGAGCCGTCCGCCGTCCGTACTCGTTCGTGGAGGTGCCCTCGTGGCCGCGTCGCTCATTGCCCGTCAACTCACTGTCGTTCGCGGACCCCTCGTGGTCCTCGAGTCGGTCGACCTCGTCCTGGCGCCCGGCCATCGGGTCGGCCTGATCGGACCCAACGGCGTGGGCAAGTCGACGTTGCTCGCCGCACTCGCAGGATCGGTACCGCCCGATCGGGGGTCGGTCGAGGCGAGTCCTCGTGCCGCCAACATCGGACTCTTGCCGCAGGAACCGGACCGTTCGGCGACCGAGACGGTGCACGAGTTCCTCGGTCGGCGAACCGGGGTGACCGAGGCCAACGATCACCTCGAAACCGCCACAGCGGCCCTCGCAGCGGGTGATGCCGGCGCCGACGATCTGTACCCCGACGCCCTCGAACGATGGCTCGCCATCGGCGCTGCAGACTTCGACGTCCGCCTCGGTGAGACGTGGGCCGAACTCGGTCTCGACGCCGGGCTCGTCGACCAGACCACCTCGACGTTGTCGGGTGGCGAAGCGGCCCGGATCTCGCTGGCGTCGCTGCTGCTGTCGCGATTCGACGTCGTGCTGCTCGACGAGCCGACCAACGATCTCGACCTCGACGGCCTGGAGCGCCTCGAACGCTGGGTGACGGCGCTCGAGGCTCCGGTGCTGCTGGTGAGCCACGACCGGACGTTTCTGGAACGTGTGATCACCGATGTCGTCGAGATCGATCACCACTCGCATCGCGCCGCGTGGTACTCGGGCGGCTGGAGCTCGTTCATGGCCGAGCGCGAACTCGACCGTGTGCACGCCCAGCAGCGTTTCGACGAGTACGACGCCAAACGTTCGGCGCTCAAGCAGCGCGCCCAGCGCGAGCGGGAGTGGGCAACGCAGGGCCAGGCGAAGGTCAAGAAGTCGGGCGAGAACGACAAGCACATCCGCAACTTCAAGATCAATCAGACCGAACAGCTGGCCGGCCGTGCCGCTCGAACCCAGAAGGCGGCCGAGCGCCTCGAAGCCGTCGACGAGCCGCGCACTGCGTGGGAACTGCAGCTCACGATCCCCAACGTCGGCCGCAGCGGGGACATCGTGGCGACGCTGCGCAGCGCCGAGGTGGACCGCGGAGAATTCCGGCTCGGCCCGGTCGACCTCGACCTGCGCGCCGGTGATCGTGTGGCGTTGGTCGGCGCGAACGGCAGTGGCAAGACCACCCTGATCGGGGCCCTGCTCGGGCGGATCGAGCCGACCGCGGGAACGGCGACGCTGGGAGCGAGCGTCACGCTCGGCGAGATCGAGCAGGCGCGCACGGAGTTGCTCGGCGACGACACGCTGCTCGAAGCGTTCACAGATGCGACCGGGCTGGCGGCTGCGCAGTCACGAACGTTGCTGGCGAAGTTCGGGCTCGGCGCGGAGCACGTCCACCGGCTCGCCGTTACGCTGTCGCCGGGAGAGCGCACCAGAGCGTCGTTGGCGTTGTTGATGGCGAACGGGGCCAACCTGCTGGTGCTCGACGAGCCGACCAACCACCTCGACATGCCGGCGATCGAACAGTTGGAGCAGGCGCTCGACACCTTCGAGGGCACCGTCATCCTCGTGACCCACGACCGTTCGCTGCTCGATCGGGTCCGTCTCACCCGCACCTTCGACCTGATCGACGGTCAGGTCGTGGAGCGTCACTGACGGTCATCCTTTTGTTCAGAAAAGACTCGTACATGTGTTGCATGAAGTCGGCACGAGTAGTACATTAGTT
>JBGTEH010000047.1:0-4008 GCA_041747915.1 Ilumatobacteraceae bacterium | reverse complement strand
TGAAGTGGTGCTCGATGCCGGCCAGGTACGTGGGTGCTGCGCGCCGCAATGCTCGGCGGCCGGTGGTTGTGATCGTCGCGAGCGAGGCACGACCGTCGTCGGGGTCGGGCATCCGAACGACCAGACCCTGCTTCTCGAGATCGGTCACGATCCTGCTGATCCGGGTGCGGGACAGAACGGCGCGCATCCCGAGTTCCTGCATCCGGAGCCGCCCATCGTCGGCCGCGTTGAGTTCGAGCAACACGTCGTACCACGACAGCGGGATCATGTCCGACGCCTCCAACTCGTCCTCGATCGCCTGCAACGCCCGGCTGTGCGCAAGCAGCATCGCCCGCCACGCCGCCACCGGATCAACTTCTTCTTCCATGACGACCAAGATATCAGTTGCGTGCTGGCGCACGCAATGATAGATTGCGTGCGCACACACACAACACCACAAAGGAGTTCGACCATGAACGCAATACGCACCATCGCTGGCATCGACCTACCGGCAGCCGGCATCTGGCAGATCGACCCCGGCCACGCCGAGATCGGTTTCGTCGGGCGACACTTCGGACTGACCAAAGTTCGCGGCCGATTCACCGGCATCGAGGGCACCGTGACCATCGCAGATGACATCGCTGACTCCGAAGTTCACGCCACGATCGACATGACGACAGTCAACTCCGGTGACAGGACTCGCGACGACCACCTCAGGTCAGCCGACCTGTTCGACGTCGCCGAACACCCCACCGCCACGTTCCGCAGCACCAGCCTCCACGTCGACGGCGCGACCGCAGCGATGACCGGTGCCCTCACGATCAAGAACGTCACCAGAACCGTCACGCTCGATGTCGAGTACCTCGGCCATGCCACCGACCCCTGGAAAAACGAACGCACCGTGTTCAGCGCTCACACGGCGATCAACCGCGAAGACTGGGGACTGACGTGGAACATGGTGCTCGAAGCCGGAGGACTCCTCGTCTCCAAAGAGATCCGACTCGAACTCGAACTCGAACTCATCCAGCAACAGCAGTGATCGACCTCGAACCGTTCCGCCGAGCGCTCAACGCCGACCGGCACCTCGGAATCCTCATCACCACACGCCCAGGTCACACAGACCCACAAGTCGCCGTCGTCAACACCGCCATCATCGACCACCCGATCACCGGGCACCCGGTGGTGGCCGCCGTCGCTCGACGTCGGACCCAAGCTCGCGAACCTTCGCCGCCACCCCCGAGCAACCATCGTTGCGAGAGCCGGGTGGGAATGGGCCGCCGTGCGGGGCCCGGTCGAACTCTCCGGCCCAGACGACCACCTCGACGGCGGCCCCGGACTCGATCCCGACACCCAACGCCGGCTCCTGCGCTCGATCTATCTCGCCGCAGGCGGCCACCACCCGAATCTCGACGCCTACGACGACATCATGCTGACCGAGCGCCGATGCGCCGTACTGCTCGACCCCGAACACAGCTGGACGAACCCGCCCGGAAGCGAACACCTCGAACCCGAAAGCACGCCGACATGACCGACACCACAACACTGCGAATCGACAGCGACACGATCGTGGTCGAACCCGGCACGCTCGTGCTGTTCAGCGACCTGATCTGCCCATTCGCGCACGTCATCATCAACCGAATCCACACCGCACGAGAACGACACGGGATCGACGTCGTCATCGACCACCACGCCTTCCCGCTCGAACTCCTCAACCAGTCACCCGGGACACGACACGGATCCGACTCCGAGATCCCGAGCATCGGAGCCCTCGAACCCGACGCCGGATGGCAACTCTGGCAGGGACCCGACTACCACTACCCCAACACCGTCCTGCTCGCCCTCGAAGCCATCCAAGCAGCGAAAATCCAAAGTCTCTCCGCCGGAGAGCAACTCGACCGGGCGCTCCGACGGGCCTTCTGGGCCGAGTCCCGACCGATCCAACTCCACCATGAGATCCTGGCAATCGCCGCCGACATTCCCGACCTCGACGACGAGCGACTCGAACAGGACCTCCGAGTCGGCGTCGGGCGAAGCGCCATCTTCGACGACCTCGACATCATCCGAACCGGCGCAGTCACAATGAGCCCACACATGTTTCTCGCCGACGGCACCAACCACGCCAACCCCGGCATCGACGTGCACTGGCAAGGCGACTGGGCAAAAGGCTTCCCCGTCGTTGACTCCGACGACTCCGACGCGATCGCCAAACTCCTCACTGGCCAGCACTAGCCCGATCGCCTGCCGCGCGGACTTCGGTGCGGACATCCAATCCACAAAGGCAGGGGTGGGGCGCGTCCGACTCAATGACACCGTGCGGTTGCTCCTCGAGCTCACCGAACCGCCAGGACCCCACCGAACGGCCGCAACTGACGAACTGCGCAGCATCATCATCCAAGGCATCCGCCCGCCGCCGCCTTGACGATCACTTGGTCGGACCGTCTAGCCTTCCATGTTCATTGGAGGTTGATCATGGCGAGCATCCGTTCCGGGCTTTCACGGATCGCGCGGTGGATGAAGGGCGACAAACCCCGTGACGGTCCCGGCCCTGGTGGTGGACCCAACTCCGATTCGTACAACCGTGCTCGAGCCGAAGGCGAGTTCATACACATTCGTGACACCGCCGGCGGAGGCGGGTTCAGCTAACGAATTGTCGAGCGTCCGCGAGCCTCGCGTTCTGGGCGGCCTTGCTTCGTTCTGCGACGCAAGCGCTGATGGGTTGTCCGAAGCCGTTACTGAGGTGGTGGAGGCTTGTCCCGGTCAGCGCTGGACGACGCAGAACTCGTTGCCGACTGGGTCGGCGAGAATCGCAGTTCGATAGCCACCATCACCGTCGTGTTCTTCGAGCGTTCGAGCGCCGAGGGCGATGAGTCGTTTGACCTCTGAGTCGAGATCGTCGACGAAGACATCGAGGTGCGCTCGGTTCTTGACGGTCTTCGGTTCGGCGACGCGCTGAAACGTGAGGTGATGGAGCCCTCCGCCAGGCGACACGAGCGCATGGAACTGTGCGTCATCGGCCAGCGCGACGGGCTCGTCGTAGCCCAGTGCCTCTTTCCAGAAGGTTGCCGCGGCCATCACGTCGACACAGCCGAGCGTCATTCCAATCGTCCGGTCCATCAGATTCCACTCCTTACATCGTTTGCCTGTTTAGCGATGTTAAGTGTAGCATTGTCGGCATGGCGAAGGAAACCAGGGGAACCCGGCAGCGCCGAGAACTCGTGGACGACGTCGTCTCCGAGGCGCGTCGACGTCTGGAAGAGGGTGGGCCGAGCGCAGTGACGTTGCGAGGGATTGCTCGTGAGGTCGGGGTGACGGCGCCAGCGTTGTACACGTACTTTCCAAGCCTCGCCGACCTGTTCACGGAGTTGATCGTGCAGAGCTACCAGGGGCTGGAAGCCAGTGTCGCTTCAGCTCTCGACGCTGCAGCGGATCTCAGCCTCGACGATCGTCTCGCGGCAGGCCCGATCGCATATCGGCGATGGGCCATCAAGCATCGTCAACAGTTCAACCTCGTCTTCTTCGACCAGATCGCCGGGTATGCCGCCCCTCCCGATGGGCCCACCGTGGACGCACAGACCGCTGTCCTGCGACCGATCGCTGCTGAGTACGCCGTTGCGCGAGGACGCACGATCGACGATGTCCTCGGCGATGACGAACTGCTCGACGGCTTCCTTGCATGGTGGGGGGCCTTCCACGGGATCGTCGCCCTCGAGGTCAACCACCACCTCGACTGGCGCGACCCGGAAACCATCTTCCTCCGCCACCTCTCCGCCAGTATCCAACGTCTCATCTCACCTGCCGAGCTGTGATCAGTCGCCGGTGGGCAGCGGAACGCCTCGACTCGGACACACCACGAACAATCGGAAACGGAGTCACATCCCCATCGAGCGTCGAAGCGTGCGAGCCGTCACGGCCGAGCGGCGATGATCGAGACAATCACGGTCACCGACGCGTCGTTGGTGATGTCGAAGACCACGAGATGCGAGGGTGACTCGCCGCGGACGACGAACTCGACTGCGGCTGCGCTCAACC
>JBGTEH010000046.1:0-3936 GCA_041747915.1 Ilumatobacteraceae bacterium | reverse complement strand
TCCGTACTCGATCGAGAGCGCACGGGAGTCGGTCGCGGAGGGGCTCGACCTCGACGGCCCCACGAGGAGCGAGTGGTGGATGCTCACGATCGCCGATCGAGCGGACACCGACGTGTTGGGCGACCTCGTCGTCCATCTCACCGACGACGGCCATACCGCCGAGATCGGCTACACGCTTGCTCATGAAGCCTGGGGCCACGGCTATGCGGTCGAGGCAGCCGCCGCGTTGGTCGATGTCCTGTTCCGCGTGCACGACGTGACTCGCATCGAGGGGAGGCTGCACCCCGAGAATCACGCATCGGCGATGGTGCTCGAACGGCTCGGCATGCTGTTCGAGGGCCATCTGCGGTTGTCGTACTGGCTGGATGGCGAGAACTCCGACGACTGGGTCTACGCGATGACGCGCGCTGACTGGCAGGCGTGGCGCGGTAGGGCGCGCCACCGACCTGACGCCGTCGAGTTGGTCGAGATCGAACGTGCCGACCTCGACGCCGTACTGGCACTGTCGACTCATCGCTCTCAAGAACGGTTCGTCTGGTCCGTCGCGCGTTCGCTGGCCGATGCATTGGTGCCGCCGACGGTGCACGGCGAGCGGGTGGTGCCGTGGTACCGGGCTGTGCGCGCTGACGACAACATCGTCGGCTTCGTGATGGTCGCACTCTCGCCGACACTGACGCGACCTCCGTTGCTGTGGCGGCTCCTCGTGGATCGCATGCACCAGCGTCGCGGCATCGGTGGCGCAGTGATCGATCTCGTCGTCGACGAGTGCCGATCGTGGGGCGCTGAATCGTTGCTCGTGTCGTGGATTCCGGGCAAGGGTTCGCCCGAACCGATGTACCTCGCGCGCGGGTGCGTCCCGACCGGCAACATCGACGATGGCGAAATCGAAGCCCGTCTGACGCTCTGAGACGAAGGCGGTATCCACCACCGGTCGGGATTCGGTTCGATCTCGTAGGGTTCCGGACGTGTCCGACTCGACCTCGACCGATCCGTACGCCCGCTACACCCACCTTCGATTCGATCGGCCGAGCGACGGTGTACTGCTGATGACGCTCGACGACCCTGACCGCTTGAACGCCACCGGCGCCGACATGCACCTGCAGTTGTCTCGCGTGTTCCGCACGATCGATGACGACCCGACAGTTCGAGCCGTCGTGGTGACCGGGGCAGGGCGTGCCTTCTCCGCCGGAGGCGATCTCGACTGGATCGCCGAACAGGTCGGTGACTACGCGCAGACGATTCGCGTGATGAAGGAGGCAGGCGACATCGTGCGCACGATGATCGAGTGCGACACGCCGATCGTGTCGGCGATCAACGGTGTCGCTGTTGGTGCGGGACTCGCCGTTGCCCTTCTCGCCGACATCAGCGTGATCGACCAGGACGCGAAGATCACCGACGGCCACATTCGCATCGGCGTCGCCGGAGGTGACCACGCCGTTGCGATCTGGCCGTTGTTGTGCGGCATGGCAAAGGCCAAGTACTACCTGCTGACAGCCGATTTCCTCGACGGTCGCGAGGCCGAGCGGATCGGGCTCGTGTCGAAGGCCGTGCCAGCCGACGAGGTCATGCCGACAGCGCTCGCAATCGCCGAGAGGCTGGCGGCCGGCCCGGTCGACGCCACCCGTATGACGAAACGAGCGCTCAACCACTGGCTGCGCCAATCGCTGCCCAACTTCGAGGCGTCGCTCGCCTACGAGATGATCAACTTCCTGGGACCCGACGCCGCCGAGGGCCTCGCCGCATTGCAGGAGAAGCGACCGCCGCAGTTCGTCTCGCCGACGGCGGCCGTCTCGACGGCGGCCCCGTCAACGGTCGAATCGACCACCCAGGGGTGACGATGGATCCACTCGACCTGACCAAGGACCTCGCGCTCGCCCTCGACGTGGCCGATGCCGCCGATGCATTCACGCTTCCGCACTTCCATGAGGCCGACTTCACCATCGACTGGAAGCGAAACCGCACCGAGGTCACCGAGATCGATCGGCGCGCCGAGACGATGATCGTCGACCGACTGTTGCACGAGCGTCCCCATCACGGAGCCTTCGGCGAGGAGCACGGCCCGCGCGGTGTCGTCGATTCGCACTGGCAGTGGGTGATCGATCCGATCGACGGCACGTCCGGGTTCGTTCGTGGGATCCCGATCTGGGCCACGTTGATCGCACTCGTCCACGCCGAACGCGGCGCGGTTCTGGGCGTCGTTTCGGCACCTGCGCTCGGACGCCGATGGTGGGGCGGGCTCGGCGTGGGGGCGACGATGTCGGTGTTCGACGAGGCCCGACCGATCGTGGTGTCGACCGTCGACGACATCGCCGAGGCCCAGGTGAGCATCACCCACAACGCCGGCTGGGATGCGCTCGGGCTGACTCCGGCGCTGATCGAACTCCAACAGCGAGCGCGCCGATCGCGCGGGATCGGCGACTTCTGGCAGCACATGCTCGTGGCCGAGGGCGCCATGGACATCGCGGTCGACGCCGTCGGAGTCGCGCCCTACGACATCGCCGCAGTAAAGCCGATCATCGAGGCTGCCGGCGGTCGGCTGACCGACCGCTTCGGCGAGCCAACCCACCTTCACGACACGGCGATCAGCACCAACCGTCTCCTCCACGACACCGTCCTCGCCACCCTCACCCTGTAACGCTGGTGTCAGACACCACCGTTACATCGACGGCGGTCGACGGCAGATAGCGTCGATGGCCATGTCGAACGACGCGCCGGACATGGCGCCGGAAACCCTGGCGATCACGGTCGGGCGTGAGTCCAGCGGATCGTCGTTGGCGCCTGCGTTGTGGGCGTCGAGCACGTGGGAGTCCGAGGGGCTCGACGATGCTCACCGCCGGGCGACATCGATTCGTCACGGCGACTTCTACAGCCGCTACTCCAACCCGACCGTGCGGTCGTTCGAACAGGCAATCGCCGAACTCGAGGGCGCTGAGGAGTCACTCGCATTCGCCTCGGGCATGGGCGCGCTCGCCTCGACGGTCCTCGCGCTCTGCTCGACGGGCAGCCACATCGTTGCCCAACGCCAGCTCTACGCCGGGACGCTCGCCTTCCTGCAGGGGCCGTGTCGACGGCTGGGGATCGAGACCACCTTCGTCGACGTCACCGAGCCCGGAGCGTTCGCAGCGGCCGTCGAACCCGGTCGGACGATGGTCGTTCTCGCTGAGTCTCCGTCCAACCCTCGCCTCGAGTTGGCCGATCTCGACGAACTCGGCTCGATCCGAGGGCCGTTCACCGTCGTCGATTCGACCTTCTCGACACCGCTCGGCCAGCAGCCGCTCGCCCACGGCGTCGACATCGCGCTGCACTCGGCGACCAAGGGGATCGCCGGGCACAACGATGCGACGCTGGGTGTCATCTCGGGCGACGCCGATCTCCTCGCGGAGATCTGGGCGTACTCGGTCCTCCACGGCGCGACGCCGTCACCGTTCGACGCGCTCAACGCGCTCCGCGGCATTCGTACGCTGGGAGTTCGCACTCGCCACCAGAACGAGTCGGCGCGGTCGCTGGCCATCACCTTGGCCGATCATCCCGAGGTTCGTGCGGTCCACTACCCCGGCCTGAGCGAGCATCCTCAGCATGGTCTGGCAACCAAGCAGCTGAGGCAGTACGGCACGGTGCTGTCGTTCGAGCTGGTCGATCGCGACGCAGCGGCAGGATTCCTGAGCCGATTGCGGATCGCTCGCGTGGCCACATCGCTCGGCGGGCCCGAAACGCTCGTGTGCAACCCGGCCACGTCGACCCACGCCAGCCTCACCGCTGCGGAGCAGTCCGAGTGCGGCGTCACCGCCGGACTGTTGCGCGTGTCCGTCGGCCTCGAAGACTGCGTCGACCTCGTCGCCGACTTCGAACACGCCCTCGAACCCCCCGCCTGACACCCTCCGCAGCCTCCCTCTCAACCCGAAACTTGCGCTGTGGTGCCCGCTGAGCGGGCACCAC
>JBGTEH010000045.1:0-5378 GCA_041747915.1 Ilumatobacteraceae bacterium | reverse complement strand
GACCGATCACACCATGCTGCTGAACGCCGAGCGCCGCCGCCCGGACGGCACCTGCGCCGACCCACATGGCGGAATCCACTACGGCCGCCTGTCGCGGGTCATCGGGCTGCCACCGGGCACCGTCGACCGATACACCACAACGTACGACGACGGCGTGCTCGTGATCCGGCTCCCGATCGCGACCAGCACGTCGCACACAGAACCCGACCTGCATGTCGGCCTGGTCGACGCCGCCTGAACAACAGCGGAACGCCTCGGTCCCGAGAAGCTGACGGCGCGAGGCTCGAGGTGTCAGGCGAGTTGCATGACGTCCGGGGACCAGACCGGCAAGCGCAGCGCGAGTTCCTCGACCTCTTCCACATCACACAACGCGCTCCCTGGTGTGATCACGGCGGCTGTGCCGGCAGCGACCCCGAATCGGACGGCCTCGGTGAGCGGTCGGCCGGTCGCCAGTGCCGCGGCTATCCCGGCGACCATCGAATCACCGGCACCGACCGTACTGATCGGCTGAACAGGCGGCGGATGGAACCAGGTCGGGCGCTCGCCACGACGAACCAGCAGCGCTCCGGACGGTCCCCGAGAAGCGACGATCGCGCCGACGTCTCCGAGGTCGAGCACCTCGACGGCGGCGCGCTCGATGTCCTGTGAGGTCACCGGGTTCCACCCGACGAGCGCAGCGAGTTCCCGTTGGCTGGGCTTGATGATCGTCGGCGACGAGGCGGCCACCGCACGTAGACACGGGCCACTGGTGTCGACGATCGTGACCGTGCCGGAACCCAACTCGTCGATGATCGAGGCGAAGAAACCATCGGGCATGCCCGGACACAGGCTGCCCGAGAGCACGACTAGCCCGACGTCGGCTGCTGCCGTCACGATCGCATCGCGCAGAGCCTCGCTGTCGTCCAGCGATGGGCCAGGGGCGGCGATTCGGTACTGGCGTCCGGTGCTGGTCTCCGCCACGGCGATCGACTCGCGGGTGGTTCCGGCAGTGTCGAAACGACGCACGGACACGCCATCGGCCGCGACCATCGTCACGAGTTCGTCGCCTGTGGCTCCACCGACGACGACGAATGCCTCGACGGCGACGCCGAAGCGGTGGAGCACGCGGGCCACGTTGACACCCCCGCCGCCAGGTTCGCGGGTCCACGAATCGGCGCGCAGCTTGTGATCGGGGAGCATCTGCTCGACGTCGATCGAGACATCGACGGCAGGATTGACGGTCACGGTGAGCACGGGCGGGCGACCGTGCGCGGAGGCAACGACGGGTTCGGTTCGCATGCGCCCAACCTCGCGCACGTTGCGACACCGAAACAGGGGCCAGAGTCACACACCTCAGATGGCGTGTCCGGGCCGGGCGCCTTGGCGTCAGGTGAAGATGATGTGGCCGCCTGCGGCCATCTCGTAGAACTCTCCGACTGTGATGATGCCGTCGACCTGTTCGATCAGGTCGTCGCGTTCGATCTTGAACATGTCGACTGATGCCTGGCAGGCGTACAGCCCAGCGCCGGTGTCCGAGATCATCTCGACGAACTCGACGATCCCGGGAAAATCGATCTTGTCGATCTGTCGCTCCATGTACTTCGTGATCATGGCCGAGACTCCCGGCAGGCCGCCGGCCCAGGTCGGGATGTGGAGTCCGGGGTTGCCGACCGTTGCGACCTTGATGTGGTCGTGGCGCGCTTTGTGGATGGCGTCCATCCCGAAGAATGTGAAGAACAGGTTGGCTTCGATGCCTTCGTTGCGGGCGCCGTTGGCCATGATCAGACCGGGGTAGATGTCTTCGAGCGCACCTTTCGAGATGATGATCGACACTTTCTCGATCGGTGCAGGTGTCGCCTCGTGGCCTGCTTCGGTGGTCGCGGTGATCGCCATGTCATGTCTCCGTTCGCTTGGTGCGATGCTGGGTTCGGGTCGTCAGATGCAGCCGCGGGGTTTGGGGATGCCGGCGCAGCGGGCGGCGAGTTTGGCCGGGCCTTTCGGGAACAGC
Source organism: Ilumatobacteraceae bacterium (assembly GCA_041747915.1). Taxonomy (GTDB): domain Bacteria; phylum Actinomycetota; class Acidimicrobiia; order Acidimicrobiales; family Ilumatobacteraceae; genus Sva-07. The sequence continues at coordinate 3,391 of JBGTEH010000045.1, read as the reverse complement.
TTGAACAGTTCCTTGGTGGTGACTCCCGACGATTTGCCGAGTTTGCGGACGGTGGGACCGGTCCCGTTCTCGAAGTACTCGTGCCGCATGTAGTTGATGACGGTCCAGTGTTGGTCGGTGAGCGGAGTGGGGACTCCGGTCTCGTCTGCGATCAGCGGTGCCATCTGCTCGGTCCATTGGGTCGGGTCGACGAAGAAGCCTTCGTCGTTCACCTCGACTTCTCGATCGGCGATGATTTTGGTGGGCATGTGTGCTCCTTGGTTCTTCTGTTCGTTCGTCAGATCGACGCGGCGTGTTTGCCGGCCGTCGGCATGTCGTGGCCGATTCCGGGAATGTCGCGACCCGGCAGCAGACCGTGCCAGTAGAAGGGCTGGAACATCAGCTTGCCGAGGTGGTTCAGCCGCGATTGCTTCAGTAAGGGCAGGCCGACGGGGCCCGGATAGTGGCCCGTCAGGGGCTCGGTCTCGTAGTTGAAGTCGATGAGCAGCGCCTTGGAGAATCCGGTTTCGATGAAACAGTTGGTGTGCCCGTCGAAACGGGCCGCCAACTCTCTTCCATCGAGAAAGGCGGACATGTTCTCGACCAGGACCTCGCCCTCGAAGTGCGTCACCGATCCAGCCTTCGAAGCTGGGATGTCGGCGGCGTCGCCCAGCACGAAGATGTTCGGCCGTACGGTCGACTGCAGGGTTGCGTTGTCGGTCGGGATGAAGCCGAAGTCGTCGCCGAGCCCCGGTGACGTGTTCACGTAGGCCGCTCCGCCGTGCAGCGGGATGACGACGGCGAGATCGAACGGGATCTCCCTGCCGTCGTAGCCAATCAGCTTCTTGGCGTCGTTGTCGATCTCGCCCGTGTTGAACTCGGTGATCAGCTCGATGTTCTTGTCGGCGAGCAGCGACGACAGCGTCGCTGATGCGGTCGGTTTGGTGAAGGCTCCGTCGAGCGGCGTCGCGTAGGTGATCGAGACGTCGTCGCGCCGGCCGCGCTCGGTCAAGAACCAGTCGGCGAGGAACGCGAACTCCAAGGGAGCCACGGGACACTTGATCGGCATGTCGATGACGTTGACCACCAGGTGACCGGACGTGAAATCGTCGAGCGCTCCGGCCAGCGCGGTCGCACCGACCATGTCGTAGAAGGTGAACACGCTCTCCATCCAGCGTCTCCCGAGCAGACCCTCAGTCTCGTCGGGTTGGAGCACCGACCCCGTCGCGACGAGGAGGACGTCGTAGTCGAGGGCCGTTCCATTCGCGAGTGCGACGGTCTGCTCGTCGATGTCGACCGACTCGATCGCACTCTGGTGATAGTCGATCCCTTTGTGTAACTGCCGGTCGCGGCGGCGGACGATCTCGTCGGGTTCAGCGAGGCCGAACGGGACGAACAGCAAGCCGGGTTGGTAGACGTGGTCGTTGTCCTGATCGATGACGTCGATGTGAAGGTCGGCGTCATCGAACTGCTTACGGAGGCGGTTGGCCGCGAGTGTGCCGCCCGTGCCCCCGCCGAGAATCACCAGCCGGTTCACGTCGGCGCCCTCCGCAGTTGACTGGATGGTTGGTCGTCGAAGTCGGTCAGCAGCTCAGCGCTGGTCATGGCGAGTGGAGAATCGGGCACCATTTCATCATGCGTCCGCGTGGTCCGATCGGACCAGGGCACAAGGTCACGTCCCAGGCCGTCGCGGAACCGGCAGAACGCACCCTCACGAAGACGAATGCGCAACTCGGGACCTTGTGCCGTCGTGTCGGCGCCCGTCGGGGAGCATGATCGACCCATGACCTCCCCACGCGCCGACGACAACACGCGCGACTCCACCCGTCGCCATGCGCACCCGTCGTCCCGGACGGGTCATGAGGGCCATGCTGGCGACCGCACGACAACGGACACGACCGTCCGGCGTTACATCGTCAACGCGCACACCACCGACGACGGGGTGGCCGAGGTCACCGGGAACGATGCCACGATTCGATTTGATCGGTCGTGGCCCGACACCGAGCGGCCGGCATTGCCAGGTCCGGGCGAACTCCTCGCGGCAGCCTTTGCGGCGTGTGCGATCAAGAACGTCGAGCGGTTCTCTCACCTCCTGCCGTTCGCCTGCGAAAGCGCCGAGATCGAGGTCGAACTCCACCGCAACGACCACCCGCCACATTTCGATCGCATCGAGTACGTGCTCCGACTCGTCACCGACGAATCTGACGCACGAGTTGACCCGCTCGCGAAGAATCTCGCCAAACACGGCACCGTGTACAACACCGTCGCCGCCGGCAGCCAGATCAGCGGACGAATCGAGACCGAGCCAACCTCCGACGCGGCCACACCGGTGTAACAGGACGATCCGAACAGGTGTCAACGGCGCCTCGATTGGGACTTTGTGCCGTTGCGCCGGCACCCGACGATGTGCACGATTGAGTCATGACCTTCACAACGACGGACCGACTCCATGGGGAATCCGAGAGCGCACCAGTCGTTGATCGGAATGCGTGCGATTCGATCGAGAGTTCGATGAACGATCACAAGACATGGCTGTACGCGTTCACCGAGGTCGACGACGCGCAGGCCGCCGCCGGTGGCGACTGGGAGGCCGTACGGTCGCTGTTGGGCGGCAAAGGGGCGAACCTCGCCGACATGACCCGTCTCGGCGTTCCGGTCCCACCCGGTTTCACGATCACGACCGTCGCGTGCAACGCCTTCGCCGACGCATGTGGCGTCCTCCCGCCAGGACTCTGGGACGACGTCGTCGAGGCGATGCGGCGCCTCGAAGCGACCACGGGCAGGGAGTTCGGGGGTTCGACCAAACCGTTGCTGGTGGCATGCCGGTCCGGAGCCAAGTTCTCCATGCCGGGAATGATGGACACCGTGTTGAACATCGGCCTCAACGATGATGTCGTCGACCGCATGATCGCTGTGAACGGCGATGAACGATTCGTGCTCGACTCGTACCGACGCTTGATCCAGATGTTCGGTGGGGTCGTGCTCGGCGTCGCCGACGAGCACTTCGAACATGTCCTTCGTGCTCGACGTGATACCGCAGGCGTGACCAGCGACGCCGAGTTGACAGCACCCGACCTACGCGATGTGATCGCATCGTTCAAGGGTGTGATCGAGCGTCGGGCATCGGAGCCGTTCCCGACCGATCCGTTCGTGCAGCTTCGAATGGCGGTCGAGGCCGTGTTCGAGAGCTGGAACGGGAAACGTGCCCATGACTACCGAGTCGCGGCGCACATCCCGCACGATCTCGGCACCGCCGTGAACGTCGTCACCATGGTGTTCGGGAATATGGGCGACGATTCCGCCACCGGGGTGGCGATGAGTCGCGACGCGACCACCGGTGAGGCTCGGCTCGAGGGCGACTACCTCGTCAACGCCCAGGGCGAGGACGTCGTCGCCGGCATCCGGCCGACAC
>JBGTEH010000044.1:0-4953 GCA_041747915.1 Ilumatobacteraceae bacterium | reverse complement strand
CGGCGCCGACGGAATGCTGTACGGCAGCTACGAGATGATTCGTCCCGAGACGGCCATGGGTTCCGACACGCTCCAGAAGGCGTTCCTGCGCAGCCGTGCCAATTCGATCGAGGGCGGCACGACCGAGGTCATGAAGAACATTCTCGGCGAACGGGTGCTCGGCCTGCCCGGCGACGTGCGCGTGGATCGCGACGTGCCGTGGGCAGAAGTTCCGCGCAGCTGAGTTCCGGGACGCCATGACCACCGACGCCGGCTCCGCGCCGTCGAATGCCACAGGCGTTCTGGCAACGCTGATTCTCGTTGCGGCCGTGGCGAACCTTCCGTTGTCCGTCGCCAACGTGGCGCTTCCCAGCATCGGCGCCGCGTTCGATGCATCGCAGACCGAACTCAATCTCGTTGCGGTCGGTTATTCGCTCGGGCTGGCGGCGTCGGTGCTGTGGCTCGGAGCCGTCGGCGACCGCTACGGACGCAAGATGATGCTGTTGATCGGGGTTGGCTTGTCGCTGCCGGCGGCGCTGATCGCAGCATGGGCCCCGAACATCGAGGTGTTGATCCTCGCCCGTATCTTCGGCGGTGTCGCCGCCGGCATGGCGTACCCGACCACTCTCGCCTTGATCACCGCGCTGTGGTCCGGGCCTGGCCGAACGAAGTCGATCGCGCTGTGGTCGGCGACGGGCGGTGCCATCTCGGCGCTCGGACCGCTCATCTCCGGGCTGTTGCTCGAGGACTTCTGGTGGGGATCGGTGTTCCTCGTCACGATCCCCTTGATCGTGGTCGCCGTTCCGTTGACGTTGAGACTGATCCCCTCGCACGTCAACGAAGCGACCGAACCGGTCGACAATCTCGGCGGCGTGCTGTCGGCTGTGCTCGTGGGTGCACTCATCCTCGGCATCAATTTCGCCGCGGTGCCGAACAAGGGAACCCTGGTGGTCGGACTGCTCGTCATTGCCGCCGCAGCGCTCGTCGGGTTCTACATCCGCCAGCGGCGAGCGGCCAATCCGCTGTACGACCTGCACGTCGCGTCGCGCCGGATCTTCTGGGTGGCGGCGTGCGCCGGCATCATCGTGTTCGGCTCGCTGATGGGTGCGATGTTCATCGGTCAGCAGTTCCTCCAGAACGTGCTGGGATACTCGACGATCGACGCCGGGCTGGCCATTCTCCCGGCGGCGGTGATGATGGTGATCTGTGCGCCTCGGTCGGCGAAACTGATCGAACTCCACGGCGCGCGTCTGACGCTGCTCGTCGGCTACACGTTCGTGCTGCTCGGCTTCGTGACGATGCTGATCTTCTGGCGCGAGGGCGCTCATTACTGGTCGATCGGACTCGGCTACGCATTCGTCGGAGCCGGGGTCGGTTTCGCCGGCACGCCGTCGTCTCACTCGCTGACGGGTTCTGTGCCGGTCAGTCGAGCCGGGATGGCGTCGGGCACAGCGGACCTCCAGCGCGACCTCGGTGGCGCGCTGCTCCAATCGCTTTTCGGCGCTCTGCTGACCGCCGGCTACGCGTCGGCGGTGAACTCGTTGATCTCGGGCGTGTCGACCGCGGAGTCGGCGCGCATCACCCCGAGCGTGCAGGCGGAGCTCACCAAGTCGTTCGGCAGCGCTGCGCAGACGGCGTCGAGGTATCCGCAGTATTCGTCCGAGATCCTCGAGGGGGCCAAGCAGTCGTTCGTCGACGGTCAGGACTGGGCCTACATCGCCGGGGTGGTGACGGTGCTACTCGGCGGCGTCCTCGTGTACTTCATGTTCCCGAAGAAGGACGAGGAGAACACGCTGCTGGCGCAGTACCAGCGCGACGACGAAGCCGCCACCTCGGCGCGGGCAACTGCCGCCGGTTGATCAGCCAGCGGCCGAGTTGAGTCCGGTCAGTACGTCGCTCGCACCGAGCGAGCGATCGTCCATCACCGGTCGGGTGAGCATGCTGCCGCCCAGCAGTGTCGTGGAAGCCGACTCGATGGCGTTCTGGAGTTCGCGGATGTTGCGCGGCGGCGGGAAGTACTCGTCCTCGTGGGTCACATCGACCAGCTCGACGCCGCGCGCCGGTGCCAGGAACTCGAGGACCTCGTCGACGAGCTCTTCGGGGGCCGACGCGCCGGCGGTGACACCGACGATGCCGGTCAAGTCGTCGGGCAGTTCGTCGACGCTGTTGACCCGGAACACGCGAGCGCAGCCCTCTTCCCTTGCGAGCTGTTCCAGCGCGCGAGTGTTCGACGAATTCGCCGACCCGATCACCACGACCACGTCGCAGCGATGGGCCAACTCCATCAGGGCCGACTGGCGATTCGTGGTGGCGAAGCACAGATCGCTGCGCCCCGGGGTCCAGACGTCGGCAAAGCGCTCCTTGACACGTACGGCCACCCCCTCCCAGTCACGGTGCGACAGCGTGGTCTGTGCGAGTAGCGCCACCGGTTGATCCGACGGTTCGAGGCGGTCGACCTCCTCGATCGACTCGACGCGGTCGATCGCGTGCGGAGCGACTGCCATCGTGCCCACGGCCTCCTCGTGGCCCTCGTGGCCGACGTACACGATGCGGTAGCCCTTCCCGGCGCGCACCTTCACCTCGTGGTGGACCTTCGTGACGAGTGGACACACGGAATCGACCACGTAGGAACCTCGGCTGCGAGCGGCCTCCAGGACCTCTGGGGCCGAGCCGTGGGCCGACAACATGATCGGACGCCCGATGGGAACGTCCGCGATGTCGTCGACGAACACCACGCCCTGGGCCCTGAACCGGTCGACGACGAGCTTGTTGTGCACGATCTCGTGGTAGCAGTACACCGGGGGAGGAAAGCTGCGAACCATCCAGGCAAGCGCCTTGATGGCCATCTCCACGCCGGCACAGAAGCCCCGTGGCTGGGCCAGCAGCACCAGATCGACACCAGATTCGCTGCGGGCACCAGACATCTTCGCCAAATCTACCCGCGACCCGACGCCGGTAGCCTGACGCGCCCATGTCTGCCACCGCCCACGTCGAACGCGCGACCCAGTCGCTCGCGCCGATCGTCGTCGGCGTCGCCGCGGGTTCGCCTGCAGATCTGGTCGGCGTGCGCGCCGGCGACGAGATCATCCGCCTCAACGGCGAAGTTCCACGCGACATCATCGAGTGGCAGCTCGGCACCGACGAGGCCGACGTGGAACTCGACGTTCGGCGTGGTGGCCTCGACCTCGCGTTCTCGATCGAGAAGCGGGCAGGAGAGCCGCTCGGCGTCGACGTGTCGAGTGCGGTGTTCGACAGGGTGCGCACCTGCGACAACCACTGTGAGTTCTGCTTCATCTACCAATTGCCCAAAGGCATGCGGCGCAGTCTGTACCTCAAGGACGACGACTACCGCCTGTCGTTCCTGTACGGGAACTTCACGACGTTGACCCGCTTCACCGAGGCCGACCTCGAACGCGTGATCACCGAGCGCCTGTCGCCATTGCACGTGAGCATCCACGCCACCGACCCCGACATCCGCAGCCAGATGCTCAAGAACCAGCGCGGAGCGATGAGCCTGCGCTGGTTGCGGGCGCTGCTCGACCACGACATCGCCGTGCGCGGCCAGATCGTGGTCTGCCCCGGCGTCAACGACGGCGCCGTACTGGCCGACACGATGGCGGGCATCCTCGACCAGTACCCCGAACTCGAATCGGTGGCGGTCGTGCCACTCGGCATCTCCAAGTTCAACGGCGAAGCCGCGATGAGGCTGCACAGTGTCGACGAGGCCAGAGCCGTCGTTGCGACCGTCGACGACTGGCAGGACGTGTTCCTGGCGACGCTCGGCAAGCGCATGGTGTACGCGGCCGACGAGTACTACCTGATGGCGCAGCGTCCGTTCCCGTCGGCCGATCGCTACGACGGGTTTCCCATGCACGAAGACGGCATCGGCATGGCGCGCACCTTCGAAGCCGAGTTCCACGGTCGCACCGACGACGTCACCGGCGTCCGCCGTGGCTTCTTTGCTGCAGTCGACGCGCCACCCAACCCAGCCGCGTACACCGGACTGCGCAGCCGAACGTCGGGCACGTCGCCGGTTGCCCTGTCACTGCGGCCGCGCCGAGCCGCTCCCGTCGGCGTGTTGACCGGCGAACTCGGCGCGCCGATCATCACTCCCTTGATCGAGTCGCTGCAACGACGCGACGTGCGGGTGATCGCAGTGCGCAACGATTTCTTCGGCGGCAACACGGGCGTCACGGGGCTGCTCACCGGTGAGGACGTCGCTCGCACGCTCGCCGCCGAACCCGAGGGCCACCGGTACCTGCTGCCGGATGTGTGCCTGTCCGACGAGGGTCGGTTCCTCGACGGCACCACCATCGATCAGCTCCCACGGATCGTCGAGATCATCGAAACCGATGGCCGCGCATTGCGAAACGCCCTCGAATCACCAGCGGCTCGCGCCGGAACGGAACAGTCATGAGCCCCAACGAACCGATCGATCACGCCGACGGCGACACGGCCGGCGATCTCGCGACCGTGGTCATCATCGGGCGGCCCAACGTGGGCAAGAGCACCCTGTTCAACCGCATCGTGGGGAGCCAGCAGGCAATCGTCGAGGATCGCCCGGGCATCACCCGTGACCGCAAGGCGCTCGAGGCCGAATGGCTCGACATCCCGTTCACCGTCGTCGACACGGGAGGCTGGATGCCGGGCGGCGACGAACTCGACGCGAAGGTCAGCCGACAGGTGGAAGCGGCCGTCAAGGAAGCCGACGTCGTGCTGTTCGTGGTCGACGCATCGGTTGGGCTGACCGACGACGACTCGAACATCGCCAACTGGATCCGCCGGTCAGGCACCGAGGTGATCGTGGTCGCCAACAAGTCCGACAACGAACGCCGCGAGGCCGAGATGTGGGAGTTCATGAGCCTCGGCATCGGCGAGCCCGTACCGGTGAGCGCACTGCACGGCCGGCGCGCCGGCGACCTGCTCGACCGCGTGATCGAGTTGTTCCCCGAGCACTTGCGCAAGCCCACCTTC